>NZ_CP030862.1:6627500-6863360 GCF_003325375.1 Streptomyces globosus
TGGTAGACGGCGATCTGCTCGTCGAGGCTCGGCTCTGGGACGGGCTGGAGGCCGTCGGCGGTGTCACCCATGGTCCGAAGTATGGCACGAGCGCGTTGGCGTCTAACTCCTTCGATGTGTACTCTTAAGCATCGAATTTTAGCTGTGAAGTCTTCAGGCTTCAGTGATCTGGGCAGGTGAGAAGTGACCAAGGTGATGGGCGCCGCGATGCGGCGGATCCAGGCCGGCAACGCGCTGACGGCGTTCGGCATCGGCTTCACGGTTCCGTTCCTCTACATCTACGTGGCGCAGGTGCGGGGCCTCGGCTCCATGGCGGCGACCAGTGCTTTCGTCGCCTTCGCCGTCAGCGCCCTGGTCGCCTTGCCCCTCACAGGCCGCGTCATCGACCGCCGCGGTCCCGTTCCCGTCGTCGTCGGCGCGGCCGTCGCCGCCTCCGTCGGTGCGCTGGCCCTCGGCCTCTCCGACGGGCTCGTGCCGATCCTGGTCTCCGCCCTGGCGCTGGGCGCCGGGCAGGCCGTCATGCAGCCGGCGCTCGCCACGATGATCGTGTGGTGCTCCACTCCGGGGACGCGGACCAGGGCCTTCGCCCTCCAGTTCTTCATGCAGAACCTCGGCCTGGGCATCGGCGGCCTCATCGGCGGCCAGATCGTCGACGAGAGCCGGCCGGGCAGCTTCACCCTGCTCTTCGGCATCGAGGCCGTGATGTTCCTGGTCCTGGCCGGCGTCATCCTCACCGTGCGGATGCCGCACGCGCCGAGCATCAAGGACGCCGTGCCGCGGGATCCGGCGCAGGCCGGCGGCGGCTGGAAGCGGATGGTCCGGCACCGGGCCATGGCCAAGCTGCTCGTCCTCGGCTTCGTGATCTTCTTCGCCTGCTACGGGCAGTTCGAGTCCGGGCTCGCCGCCTTCGGCACCGAGGCGGCGCGGATCTCGCCGTCCACGCTGGGCTTCGCGCTGGCAGCCAACACCGGGGCGATCGTCGTCGCGCAGTTCGCCGTCCTGAGGCTGGTCGAGCGGCGCCGCCGGTCGCGGGTGATCGCGCTGGTCGGGCTGATCTGGACCGCGGCCTGGCTGATCGCCGGGTTCTCCGGGCTGGGCCACGGCGGTGCCGTGGCGGCCGCCGCCGCGTTCGTCACCACGTACGCGCTCTTCGGGATCGGCGAGGCGATGCTGTCCCCGACGCTGGCTCCGCTGGTCGCCGATCTGGCGCCGGAGGGTTCGGTCGGCCAGTACAACTCGGCCTTTGCCCTGGTCAAGCAGCTGGCGCTGGCGCTCGGGCCGCTGGGTGTGCCGCTGGGGGCGGGCGCTCCGATGCTGTACGTCGCCGTGTTCGTCGCGGTCTCGCTGGGCATCGCGGTACTGGCGCTGCGGCTCGGCCGGGAGCTGGCGCCGGCGCAGGACCAGCCGTCGCTGCTCAAGGGCGCCCCGCAGGCCGTGGCCGCGAAGGCCGCCGCTGCCGCGCCGGTCGCTGCGTAGGCCGTCGTCGAGCAGCCACAGGCGGGGCCCGGTCTGTTCGGACCGGGCCCCGCCTGCGTTTCCCGTCAGCCGGCGGGCGGCTTGTCCGGGAGGGCGAACTCGCACCAGACGGCCTTGCCGCCGCCCGGGGTGCGGCGGGAGCCCCAGGACGAGGCGATCGTCGCGATGATCGAGATGCCGCGGCCGGTCTCGTCGCCCGGTTCGGCGCGGCGGCGCCGCGGCAGGTGGTCGTCGCCGTCGGTGACCTCCACGATCAGACGGCGGTCGGTGCGGCGCAGGCGCAGGCTCATCGGCGGCGTGCCGTGTTGGAGGGAGTTCGCGACGAGCTCGCTCGCCGCGAGGACGCCCAGGTCGCACAGTTCGACGGGGAAGCGCCAGGAGCTGAGGACGCCCTGAGCGAAGGCGCGGGCACGCGGGGCCGCCTCGATGCCGCCGAGGAGGTCGAGGGCGGCGTTGTGGAAGAGCTCGGCCTCCGGACCGGTGCGGTCCGGCTGCTGGAGGACCATCACCGCGACGTCGTCGTCGTGGTCGGCGTCCACGCCGAGGGCGCGCATCAGGCGGTCGCAGATGACGGACGGGCTGCCCTGCGCGCCGGCGAGGGCCCTCTCCAGGGCGGCGACACCCTCGTCGATGTCCTCGCCGCGGCGCTCGATGAGTCCGTCGGTGTAGAGGACGGCGGTCGAGCCGGGGCCGAGGGCGATGGTTCCGGAGGCGTGGAGCCAGGCGCCGGTGCCGAGCGGCGGGCCGGGGGGCTCCGCGGCGCGGCGTACGACGCCGTCGGCGTCGCGGACGAGGATCGGCAGGTGGCCGGCGGAGGCGTATGCGAGGAGGCCCTCGCTGGGGTCGTGGACGGCGTACACGCAGGTGGCGATCTGGCTGGCGTCGATCTCGGCGGCGAGGCCGTCGAGGAGCTGGAGCACCTCGTGCGGCGGGAGGTCGAGGCGGGCGTACGCGCGGACGGCCGTGCGCAGCTGGCCCATGACGGCGGCGGCGCGGACGCCGCGGCCCATCACGTCGCCGATGACGAGGGCGGTGCGGCCGGCTCCGAGGGTGATGACGTCGTACCAGTCGCCGCCGACGGCCGCCTCGGTGCCGCCCGGGTGGTACACGGCGGAGACACGCAGGTCGTCGGGCTGCTCCAGTTCCTGCGGCAGGAGGGAGCGCTGGAGGGTGACGGCGGCCTCGCGCTGGCGGCTCTCGCTGGCGCGCAGGCGTTCGAGGGCTTCGGCGTGGTCGGTGACGTCGGCCAGGTGGATCATGACGCCGGTGCCGGGGTGGGCGTGCTGGTCGGCGTCGGGGCCGTGGGGCTCCTTCGGGAACTCGACGGGGGTGCAGGTGACCGTGTACGAGCTGCCGCCGCCGGGTGCGGTGCGGTTCTTGGCGGTGCGGGGGCGGCCGCTGCGCTGCACCTGGTCGAGGAGGGGGAGGAGGCCGAGTTCGCCGAGCTCGGGGAGGGCCTCGTGGGCGGGGGTGCCGGTGGGCCGGGGGCCGAAGCCGGCGGTGTAGGCGTCGTTGACGTAGGCGACGCGGTGCTCGGGGCCGTGGACGAGGGCGACGAGGGCCGGGAGGCGGCCGAGGACCTCGCGTACGGAGAGTTCGTCGAGGGAGGGCAGGGCGGGGGCGGCGGCGCCGGGCGTGTCAGGGCGGGCCGCGGCAGGGCCCGCGCCGGGGCCGGTCCCGACGCCGGCGGTGGTGGGATCGGCGGGGCCGCCGTCCGCAGCGGCGGCGCGGCCGGCGGCGCCGCGGGCCGCCGGGACGGCTCCCTCGCCCCGCTTGGCCTGGGCGGCGGCGTGTTCGGACCGGGCGGCGGCGCGGCGCTGCGTTCCGGGAAACCGGGCGCTCCAGCGCGTGAAGTTCACTGCGTTCAAGCCTCGTGGTGTCGCGAGTGGTCGCTGTATCGCTGGGGGGTGAGTCGCTGGACGATGTCACTCTGTGCAGGTGTCAGCGCACCTATGGTCACACGCCCAGTGTGTCCGACGGCACTGACAGCGTCAGCTCTGGCTGTCCTTCGGGGGGTCCGGGTCGGGCGGTGGCGGGGGTGGGAGGTGGCCGCCGCCGGCGGCGAGTTCGAACTCTGCCCTGGGGTGTTCGAGTGATCCGAGGGAGACGATCTCGCGTGTGAAGAGGCCCGAGAGGGTCCATTCCGCGAGGACCCGCATCTTGCGGTTGAAGGTGGGGACCCGGCTGAGGTGGTACATGCGGTGCATCAGCCACGCCGGATACGCCTTCAGCTTGCGGCCGTAGATGTGGGCGACGCCGCGGTGGAGGCCCAGGGAGGCGACGGACCCCGCGTAGCGGTGGGCGTACTCGGTGAGGACGCCGCCGCGGAGGGAGGCGGCGAGGTTGTCGGCGAGGACCTTGGCCTGCCGGACGGCGTGCTGGGCGTTGGGGGCGCACTCGTGGCCCGGCTCGGCGGCGGTGATGTCGGGCACGGCGGCGGCGTCGCCGGCGGCCCAGGCGTGTTCGACGCCCTCGACGGTGAGGAAGGAGGTGCAGCGGATGCGGCCGCGGTCGTTGAGGGGCAGGCCGGAGGCGGCCACGATCGGGTGCGGTCTGACGCCGGCGGTCCAGACGACGGTGCGGGTGGGGAAGCGGGAGCCGTCGCTGAGGACGGCCACGCGGTTCTCGCAGGACTCCAGGCGGGTGCCGAGGCGGACGTCGATGCCGCGGCGGCGCAGTTCGCGGACGGTGTAGACGCCCATCTGGGGGCCGACCTCGGGGAGGATGCGGTCGGTGGCCTCGACCAGCACCCACTTCATGTCCTCGGGCTTGACGTTGTGGTAGTAGCGGGCGGCGTAGCGGGCCATGTCCTCGAGTTCGCCGAGCGCTTCGACGCCGGCGTAGCCGCCGCCGACGAAGACGAAGGTGAGGGCGGCGTCGCGGAGGGCCGGATCGCGTGTGGAGGAGGCGATGTCCATCTGCTCGATGACGTGGTTGCGCAGCCCGATGGCCTCTTCGACGGTCTTGAAGCCGATGCCGTAGTCGGCGAGGCCGGGGACGGGGAGGGTGCGGGAGACCGAGCCGGGGGCGAGGACGAGCTCGTCGTACTCGACCTCCACGGGGCCGCTGCCCTCTTCGGCGGTGGCCAGGGTGGTGATGGTGGCCGTGCGCTTGGCGTGGTCGATGTGGCGGGCCTCGCCGCTGATGATGCGGCACTTGTCGAGGACGCGGCGCAGCGGGACGACGACGTGGCGGGGGGAGATGGAGCCGGCGGCCGCTTCGGGGAGGAAGGGCTGGTACGTCATGTAGGGCTCGGGGGTGACCACCGTGACCTCGGCTTCGCCGGGCTTCAGCTTCTTCTGGAGCCGCAGGGCCGTGTACATGCCGACGTAGCCGCCGCCGATGACGAGGATGCGGGTCGGGGCGTCCTGCGGGCGGGAGGCGGGCACGGAGGCCTCGGCGGGGGTGGGCGCGGCGGGGGCGTCCGGGGGCGCGTCCGGGGGCGGTGCGGCCTCAGGGGGTGGTGCGGCGCCGGGGCGGTCGGGCGTGGCGGGGCCGGTGGACGCGGCGGGCGTGGCGGGTGTGCCGGGCGGGGTACCGGGGGCCGTGCCTCGGGAGTGAGCAGCCTTCACCATCCCATGACGCAACGTGGCTGGGAGTTTGTCCACAGGCCCGGCACATTGTGTGACCGGAGGGAGCAGTGGGGCGGGGGTCCCGGAGGGCGCGGAAGGGGGAGGAGTTGTGCAGGTCAGGGGCTACGGAAAGGGTGGTTCCGGGGGCTTGGACCGGAAAAGTGGGGGGCGATGCTCCGATCGGGCGGTGCCCGGAGGGGGGCTGCCTCTTCTGAATTGACTCTGGCTCAACTATGTTCGTATCTCGTCGGGGAGTGAGACCGAGACCACTGACCGTGGTCTACCTCGACGTGAAGGCGGGGATGTCTCCGGGGGGAGACAAGTGATTACCGGGGGATACACATGAACATTTCCGATTTCCATGGTTCTGCGGCCGCGCTGCAGAGCGAGACCAGCAGCCGCGGCATCGCCGGCGGCACCGCCGCGTCGGGCGTGCGCTCCACGCCGCTGCGCGTCGACGCCCAGCGCAACCTGGAGCACGTCCTGCGCGCCGCCCGCGAGGTGTTCGGCGAGCTGGGCTACGGGGCCCCGATGGAGGACGTCGCGCGGCGCGCCCGCGTCGGCGTCGGCACGGTGTACCGGCGCTTCCCCAGCAAGGACGTGCTGGTCCGGCGCATAGCCGAGGAGGAGACCGCCCGGCTGACCGAACAGGCCAGGACCGCGCTCGGCCAGGAGGAGGAGCCGTGGCAGGCGCTGTCCCGCTTCCTGCGCACCTCCGTGGCCTCGGGTGCGGGGCGGCTGCTGCCGCCGCAGGTGCTGCGGGTCCGCTCCGCGGAGGACGAGGCCGAGGAGGCGCTGGAGGCGCGCGTCCCGCACCAGCGCCAGGCCGGCGCCGCGGGCTCTCCGGAGCTGCGCGTCGTGGGCGGCCGGGCCGCCGACGACGAGCCGTCGCCGGATGCGGGTGCGGGCGCCCTGCTGGAGGTCGTCGGCCAGCTGGTCGACCGCGCCCGGGAGGCGGGCGAGCTGCGTGCCGACGTGACCGTGGCCGACGTGCTGCTGGTCATAGCGACTGCCGCGCCGGCCCTGCCCGACGCGGCGCAGCAGGCGGCGGCGTCCGCCCGGCTGCTCGACATCCTGCTGGAGGGGCTCCGCTCCCGCACCGCCTGACCGTGTGACGGGCGCGCCTCCCCGGGGTCCGGAACGCAGCGGCGCTCTGGACCCCGGGACGGCACATCCGCGGACGCTCCCTCACTCGAACGGGTGAGAGGCGGTACGGACCGCCGTGCGGACGCTGCCCGGGACGGGTGGATGGTTGCGCGAGTGGTCCGGCGCGCGCCCCCCGTGTGACAGGCTGGAACGGTGTACCGGTTGAGTCTGTCGTGCGGGAGCTTCCGCGATGAGCGTTGACGGTCGGGAAGAGCCGATCGGTGGGGCCGCCGGGGAAGCCGAGGCGGCCGATGCGCCGCTGGGGCAGGTTCCGGCCCAGCGCGCGGCCCGGGGCAGGCATGCCGCACCGCGGGCGGGCAGTGCCGAACTTCCGCCGTCCGACGGTGACTTGATTGCGCGGATGCGCGCCGGCGACGACGGGGCGTACGAGGAGCTGTTCCGCCGTCACGCCGACTCCGTACGGCGCTACGCGCGGTCCTGCTGCCGGGATGCGCACACCGCCGACGACCTGACCGCCGAGGTGTTCACGCGGACCCTCCAGGCGGTGCGGAGAGGCGCGGGTCCGGACCAGGCGGTGCGGGCCTACCTGCTGACCACGGTGCGGCGTGTCGCCGCGGCCTGGACGAAGACCGCACGGCGCGAACAGCTCGTCGACGATTTCGCGTTGTTCGCCGAGCAGGCGGCCGCGGGAGCGGAGCAGGGCGGCGGTGCGTCCGGGCTTTCCGGGGACGACACGCTCGAACTCGGCGCGGACGTACGGGCGATGCACGAGGCCGAGCGGTCGCTGGCGGTGCAGGCCTTCCGGAGCCTGCCCGAACGGTGGCAGGCCGTGCTGTGGCACACCGCGGTCGAGGAGTCCTCGCCGAGCGCGGTCGCCCCGCTGTTCGGTCTGAGCGCCAACGCGACGGCCGTGCTGGCCGGCCGGGCGCGGGAAGGGCTCAAGCAGGCCTATCTCCAGGCGCATGTGAGCTCCGCGCTCAGCGCCGGCGGGGACTGCGCGCGGTACGCGGACCGGCTGGGCGCCTTCGCCCGCGGCGGGCTGCGGATGCGGGCCGAGCGGGGGCTGCGCAGGCACCTGGAGGAGTGCGCCCGGTGCCGGCTGGCCGCGGGCGAGCTGAAGGAGGTCAACGCGGGGATTCCGGCGCTGCTGCCGGTCGCGGTCATCGGCTGGCTGGCCGCCGGGTACTCCGCGAAGGCCGCCGGTGTCCTGGCCGGTGGGGCCGTCGCCGCGGGCGGAGCCGGCGCGGCCGCCGCAGCGTCGGCCGGGGCCGCGGGTGCGTCGGGCGCCGCGGGCACGGCCGGGAGCAGTGCCGCTGCGGGGAGCGGTGCCGCTGCCGGCGGGGGTGCCGGGGGCTCGGGGGCCGGTGTGGGGGGCGCTGTGGTGTCGGAGGGCATCGGGCTGCCGGCCAAGGCCGCCCTGGCCGCGGGGATCGCGGTCGCCGCCGCTGCCGGGGTGGTGTTCGCCCTGGTCGGCGAGGATGCCGAGCCGGCCCCTCAGGCGCATCCCGCGCCGCGGGCCGCCGCGCCTGCCGTGCCGGCGCCGGAGCGGCCGAGCCCGTCCGCATCGGAGCCGCCTGCGGAGGCCGCCGCGCCCGCCCGGCCCGCGAGCTCGCCGCCTGCGTCGCCGAAGCCGGCGTCCACCGCGCCGAAGCCGCCGGCGCGGCCCTCGCCCACGCCGTCGGCTTCGCAAAGCCCTGCCCCGGCGCCCCCTCCGTCCCCGACACCGCCCTCTTCGCCCCGGCCGACACCGCCACCAGCGCCGGCGCGGAGCTACCAGCTGGCCTCGCTGGGGTACTCCGCGCTCGGCGACCACCGCGGACCCGAGCTGCGGGCCTGGCCCAGCAGCTGGGTGTGGCAGCGCTGGACGATCGGCATCGCGGACCGGCAGTACGGGCAGGGGCTGACCGTGAGCGCCCGCTCCTCGGTGGAGATCGCGCTCAACCGCCAGTGCACGTCGTTCTCCGCCCGGGCCGGGGTGGACCGCCTGTCCCTGCTCTCCGACGGCAAGGTCCGCTTCTCGGTCTGGGCCGACGGCAAGCGCCTGTGGCAGTCGGCCCCGCTGGACCGCACCGACCGGGCCGCAACCGTCGAGGTACCGCTCACCGGGCACGAAACGATCCGCCTGGTGGTGGAGCCGCTCGGCCGGGGCCCCAGACCCACCCTGGCAAGCTGGGCCGACGCCGTCCTCACCTGCCGCTGACCGCACCCGCCTGCACTCCGGGCACCCGGGGCCCGACGCAGGGAAGGCCCGTACGAGGCCGGCCGACTGGTCACAGAGCAGACCTGACGTGCACTCCCCCACCCCTGACGGCAGCCGGCCGCCGAAGGAGCCGGGCCGCGTACCGGTCCGAGGCGTTCCTGCCGCCGGATGACGCTCTGGACGTCGTTTTCCGACGTCACGCCCCCGGGCTTCCGCCGACGGGTCGGCTGATGCCGGTGGGGCGAAAGGGGCCTGCGGTGCGGGAGAGCAGGGGCTCTGATGGCCCTGAATGGTCCACGTACCCCCTGGCCGTTCCCCTGGGGGCGTCCCGGCAGAAAAAATGCCTCCGGGGCGGGTCGGTCGGTCAAGGGTGGCCCGAAGGGCCATCGCGCAGCGACGCGCCCAACGGGCGCGCCCTTGAGGGACCGGCCCGCCCCGGACACCATCAACTGCCCGGGACACCCCCAGTACCACTACCGACCCCGACCCATCGACTCCCGCCCCCGGCTCCCGCCTCCCTCACGACAGCGCCGCCCGCGGCTGCGGGACGCCGTTCGGGACGGCCCTGCGGCGCGGGGTCGTGGTGCCCGTCCAGCAGGTGCCGCGCCGGGACAGGAGGCGGCCCAGCCAGAGTTCCATGGAGACGAGTTCGGCGAGGCCGTCCAGGGGGACGGGGCGGCCCTCGGCCGCGTCCAGGAGGGCCTGGCGGACCACGCGGGCCTCGATCAGGCCGGCGTCTGCCAGGAGCGGGGCGGTGAAGAGGGACAGGAGGGTGGCAAGGGCCGCGCGGAGGCCCAGGCGGGTCGCCGTCTCGTTCGGGACGTGGGCGGGGGCGCCCCAGCCGGGCGGGAGTTCGCGGACCCCGGCCGAGGAGAGCACGCTGCGCAGGATGGCGGCGCGGGCCCCGGGCTGGACGCGCAGCGGGTCGGGCAGGGCGCGGGCGGCCCGGACGACCTGGTTGTCGAGGAACGGGGCGTGGAGGCGCTGGCTGCGGACCTCGACGGCCTGCTCGAAGACGCGGTGGTCGGCGGCGTGCCGGGTCAGGGCGGCGCGGGCACGGCATTCGCCGGGCCGCAGGGACAGCGGGGGCCGGCCCGCGGCGGTGGCGAGGCGGATCGATACTTCCGCGAGCGCCTCCCCGGTCAGCCAGCCCGCGGCCGGGCCGGGCCGGGACCAGGTCAGGGCGGCGAGGGAGGCGTCGACCGGGCCGCCGGTGCCGGCGGGGCGGATGTCGCCGGCGCGCAGCCGGGCGGCGGCGGCCTCCATGCCGGTGCGGTAGGGGGTGCGGGCCAGGCGGCGGGCGGCCCCGTACACGGAGAAGGGGACGGTCAGGGACTCTCCCGCGGCGGGTGCCGAGCGGGCCAGGGCGGCCACGGGGCGCAGGAGGTGGCGTCTGCGGCGGTCCATCAGGAGGTCGGCGAGGCGGGCGGGGTGGGCGTCGAGGACCTGGCGGGCGCCGTGCCCGGTGAAGTGGTCGGCGGAGCCTGCGGCGAGGCGGCGCCGCTCGCGGGAGGCGTGGACGAGGGAGGGGCCGGGCTCGTCGGTGAGGGGCCCGTCGAGGTCGGCGTAGGGGAGGGCTTCCTCGGCGGCGGCGACGACCACGTGCCGCAGCCGGGGGTCGGCGGCGATGGCGCGGGCGCGTTCGAGTTCGGCTTCGCGGCCGCTCGGTGTGGCGAGGTCGTTGAAGGTGACGGCGAGGAGCCGTTCGCCGGTGCGGCCGAGGAGGGCGCCGGGGGCGCCGGGCAGGCCGGCCGCGAGGAGGGCCAGCGTGGCGGAGGCGCTGCCTCCGGAGAGGTCGGCGCCGACGCCGGGCACGGGTGCGGGCAGGCCGCGGGCGGCCCGCCGCTCGGCGGGCCCCATTCCGGGCACGGGGCCGGGGTCGTACGGCTGGCTCTCGGGGGCGTGCCGCGGTGCCGTGAGCCGGGCGCGCACCGCGTCCACGAGTGCTTCGCGTACGCCCTCCACCGCGCGCTCGGCGTCGGCCTCGGGGGCGGCCACGGCGAGGGAGGCGACCGGCTCGTAGCCGGTGATCTCGCGGGAGCCCTCGCGCAGGATCAGGGCGTGGCCGGGCGGGATGCGGCGCACGCCCTCGTACGGGGTGCCGTCGCCGAGTGCCTCGGGGCTGTCGGGGCAGGCCAGGAGTGCGGCGAGGTGGCCGATGTCGAGCTGGGCCTCGATGAGGTCGGCGAGGGGGAGGGCGGCGGTGGCGTAGGCGGTGCCGCCGGCCCACGGGGTGTGGAAGACGGGGCGGGCGCCGGCGAGGTCCCCGACGACGGTGATGCGGCGGCCGGCCTGGACGACGGCGGTGTAGCTGCCGGACCACTGGGTGAGGTGGCGCAGGGCGCCGCCGCGGGCGGCGGTGAGGGCGCGCCGCAGTTCGGCGTCGGTGGCGCCGCAGCAGCCGAGGACGGCGATGCGGGTGAAGGGGTCGGCGGGGTCGGCGGTGAGGGTGCGGATCTCGTCGGGGCGCCAGTCGCCGACGGCCCACAGCGGGTCGGGGTCGCCCCACAGGAGCTGGGCGCCGACGGGGACGACGGTGCGTTCGGCGTCGCGGCCGGCGGGGTCGTCGGCGTGGGCGGCGTCGGCGATGCCGCCGGTGACCGGGCCGTCGGGGCCGTACCCGTACTCAGACCCGTGCCCGTGCCCGGACGCAGACCCGGACTCGTACCCGTACCCGGCCCCGTACGCGGACCCCGGCTCGGCTTCACGGGCGCTGCGGGGGCGGCCGCCGGGGCCGACGCGGCCGGCCGTGCCGAAGCTCGCGGCGATACTGCTCCACCCCACCAACCAGCGCACCGCCGCCTCCCCAGCCCGTGGGCAATCGACCGGGGCCGCTGCGGCGCGGGCAGCGCGAGGGCGCGGCCGGCCGGACCCCGGGTGGCTCGGGACCATGCTGCCACGAGACAGGCGTGCAGGAGTGGTGCGGGAGGGCGGACGTGCGAACGAACACACCGCGCCCACACGGTGTTTGGTGTTCCGTTCCCACCGGCCCACAGGCCGGTTTCGGCCATTCTCAGGCCGTACTCAGTGCACCGCGCACAAGGGGACGCGCGCGGCCGCGGCGGTGCGCGGGCGCGGTCCGGGAAGCGCGGCGCACCTCCCGGACCGTTCCGCCACCCGCGGGGATTGGAGCGGCGGCATCCCCCGGCCCGCCGGATCCACGCAGCGGGCCGACCCACGCACGGCACATCGAATCGCCGGGCCGGACGACCGGCCAGAGCGCACGGGCGGGCGCACGGCCACACGGCCGGAGCACGCGGTCGGGCGCGCGCCGTCGCCGCCGGGCCGGGGCGGACTGTGCGGGCGGACAACAATCCCGCCATAGGGAAGCCGGGGCCTTAACGCTTGGGAGGCGGGGAACTACGCTGGGTTTACGAAATGCCGGGCGCCTATGCCCCGGCGGCGTATGAGTTGAGTGCGTTCCGCGTGTGACGAGGGGTGGCGCATGTCCAGGGATCTCCGCGAACCCAACGAGAAGCTCGGCGCCGTCCTCGCCCTCGCGGGCATCAGCAACGCCGGACTGGCCAGGCGCGTCAACGACCTGGGCGCCCAGCGGGGTCTGACGCTCCGCTACGACAAGACCTCGGTGGCCCGGTGGGTGTCGAAGGGCATGGTGCCGCAGGGCGCGGCCCCGCATCTGATCGCGGCCGCCATCGGGGCGAAGCTGGGCCGGCCTGTGCCGCTGCACGAGATCGGCCTGGCGGACGCCGACCCGGCGCCCGAGGTGGGTCTGGCCTTCCCCCGCGACGTGGGCGCGGCGGTGCGCTCGGCCACGGAGCTGTACCGGCTCGACCTCGCCGGGCGCCGCGGCGGCGGCGGGATCTGGCAGTCGCTGGCCGGCTCCTTCTCCGTGTCGGCGTACGCGACGCCTGTCTCGCGCTGGCTGATATCGCCTGCCGACAGCTCGGTGGCGCGCGGACCTGCGCCGCAGGGCGCCGCGCCCGCGCCCGCGTCCGGCTCCGCCTCTGCCGCCCCGCCCACCCCGCCCGTGCCGCCTTCCCCGCCCGCGCCGTCCACGGTTGTGCCCCCGCAGCCTTCGGGCGAAACCCCGCGCACGCCGCACGCCCCCGCCGCCCCGGGCGGCGCCCCGGCGGCACCGCCCCCGGCGGTCGTCGGCCTGGCCGACGCCTCGCCGCAGCGCGTCGGCCACAGCGACGTCAGCAAGCTCCGCGAGGCCGCCGAGGACGCCCGCCGCTGGGACTCCAAGTACGGCGGCGGGGACTGGCGCTCGTCGATGGTGCCCGAGTGCCTGCGCGTGGACGCCGCCCCGCTGCTGCTCGGCTCGTACAGCGACGAGGTGGGCCGCGCCCTGTTCGGGGCGACCGCCGAGCTGACCCGGCTCGCCGGCTGGATGGCCTTCGACACGGGCCAGCAGGAGGCCGCCCAGCGCTACTACATCCAGGCGCTGCGCCTGGCGCGGGCCGCCGCGGACGTGCCGCTCGGCGGGTACGTGCTGGCGTCGATGTCGCTGCAGGCGACGTACCGGGACTTCCCCGACGAGGGCGTCGACCTCGCGCAGGCGGCCGTGGAGCGCAACCGCGGGCTGGCCACCGCGCGCACGATGAGCTTCTTCCGCCTGGTCGAGGCGCGGGCGCACGCGAAGGCCGGCGACTCGGCGGCCGCCGGGGCGGCGCTGCGGGCCGCGGAGGGGTGGCTGGAGCGGGCACGGCCGGGCGACCCGGACCCGACCTGGCTGGGCTTCTACTCGTACGACCGGTTCGCGGCGGACGCGGCGGAGTGCTACCGGGACCTCAGGCTGCCCCGGCAGGTGCGCCGCTTCACCGAGCAGGCGCTGTCGCGGCCCACGGAGGAGTACGTGCGCTCGCACGGCCTGCGGCTGGTGGTGAGCGCGGTCGCGGAGCTGGAGTCGGGCAACCTCGACGCGGCGTGCGCGGCGGGGACCCGCGCGGTGGAGGTCGCGGGCCGGATCTCGTCGGCGCGCACGACCGAGTACGTACGGGACCTGCTGCAGCGGCTGGAGCCGTACGGGGACGAGCCGCGCGTCGCCGAGCTGCGCGAGCGGGCCCGGCCGCTGCTGATGGCCCCCGCGTAGCCGTCCTGTCGGTGGCGGGGTGCAGTATGCAGGGGTGGGAGGTGGCGGCTTGGAGGACAGCGTGGGCGGCGCCGCGGTGCGCGCCGGGGGCAGGGCCGACTGCGACGTGGTGGTGGTCGGCGGCGGGATCGTCGGGATGTCGACGGCGTACGCCCTGTCGCGGCTGGCGCCGGGAACCCGGGTGGTGGTGCTGGAGAAGGAGCCGGGCCCGGCCCGGCACCAGACGGGCCGCAACAGCGGCGTCATCCACAGCGGGATCTACTACCGGCCCGGCTCGCTGAAGGCGCGCTACGCGGTGGGCGGCGCCGCGGAGATGGTGAAGTTCTGCGCGGAGCACGGCATCCCGCACGAGGTGACCGGCAAGCTGATCGTGGCGACGGACCGCGAGGAGCTGCCGCGGCTGCACGCGCTGGTGCAGCGCGGCCGGGAGAACGGCATTCCGGTGCGCGAGCTGGGGCCGGCGCAGATCGGCGAGTACGAGCCGGAGGTGCGCGGGGCGGCCGCGATCCACGTGGCGACGACCGGGATCGCGGACTACGGGCTGGTGGCGCGGCAGCTCGCCGAGTCCTCCGGGGCGGAGATCGTCTACGGGGGCGCCGTCGACCTGGTGTCGCGGCGGTCCGGCGGGGTCGCGGTGCGCACGACGGCCGGCGTCGTCGTACGGGCCAAGGCGCTGGTGAACTGTGCGGGGCTGCACTGCGACCGGGTCGCCCGGCTGGCCGGCGACGACCCCGGCATGCGGATCATCCCCTTCCGCGGCGAGTACTACGACCTGGTGCGGCCCGGGCTGGTGCGCGGGCTGGTCTACCCGGTGCCGGACCCGGCGTTCCCCTTCCTCGGGGTGCACCTGACGCGGGGGATCGGCGGCGGGGTGCACGTCGGGCCGAACGCGGTGCCGGCGCTGGCGCGCGAGGGGTACGGCTGGGGCGTGGTGCGGCCGCGGGACCTCGCGGACGAGCTGGCCTGGCCGGGTGCGTGGCGGATGGCGTGGCGGCACTGGCGGTACGGGGCGGGCGAGATCCGCCGCTCGCTGTCGAAGGCGGCGTTCACGGAGGCGGTGCGCCGGATGCTGCCCGCGGTGACCGCCGGGGACCTGCGGCCGGCCGGGGCGGGGGTGCGGGCGCAGGCCGTCCTGCGGGACGGGACGCTCGTCGACGACTTCCTGATCCGGGAGGCGCCGCGGACCGTGCACGTGCTGAACGCGCCGTCGCCCGCGGCGACCGCGTCGCTGCCGATCGGGCGCGAGATCGCCCGGCGCGCCCTGGGGAGCCTGGCCCGGGCCTGACCCGCGGCCCCCGCCCCCGCCCCTCCCGGCTGCCCGGCCACTCGTCCTCCCGGCCGCGCGGGGCCGTCGGCGGGCGGGGC
Organism: Streptomyces globosus; assembly: GCF_003325375.1. GTDB lineage: Bacteria > Actinomycetota > Actinomycetes > Streptomycetales > Streptomycetaceae > Streptomyces > Streptomyces globosus_A. The sequence continues at coordinate 6,642,274 of NZ_CP030862.1, forward strand.
GCGGGGGCGGGCCGTAGAATTCCGGGATTGTGTCTGAGTCCCGTACCCCCCAGCCCGACGCCCCGGAAGCCGAGCCCGCGGCGAACTCCTACGTGCCGCCCAAGTGGCGCACCGAGCCGCGGTTCCCCGACGGCCCCGCACCCGACCCGGCGGGCTCGCACCACGAGCGGCGGATCCGCAGCTTCCAGCCGCGGCGCAGCCGGGTCACGACCGGGCAGGGCGAGGCCCTGAAGCGGCTCTGGGGCACCTGGGGCCTGGACATCGACGGGCGCGAGGTCCTCGACCTCGGCCGGCTCTTCGGCGGCCTGCCCGTCGTCCTGGAGATCGGCTTCGGCATGGGGGAGGCGACGGCGCAGATGGCCGCGGCCGACCCGGACACCGGCATCCTCGCGGCCGACGTGCACACCCCCGGCCAGGGCAACCTCCTCGCCCTCGCGGAGCGCGGCGGCATGACGAACGTCCGCGTGGCGAACGGCGATGCGATCATCCTGCTGCGCGAAATGCTGCCGCCGGCCTCCCTCGCGGGGATCCGCGTCTACTTCCCGGACCCGTGGCCGAAGGCCCGTCACCACAAGCGGCGCCTGATCCAGCCCGAGTTCCTGGACCTCGCGGCGACGCGGATGGCGCCGGGCGCGGTGCTGCACTGCGCGACCGACTGGGAGCCGTACGCCGAGCAGATGCTCGAAGTCCTCACCGCGCACCCGCTGTTCGAGAACACGCAGGAGGACGGCGGCTTCGCGCCGCGGCCCGACTTCCGGCCGCTGACCCGCTTCGAGGGGCAGGGCCTGGACAAGGGGCACGTCGTACACGACTTGCTGTTCCGCCGGGTGGAGAACGCCTGAGGTCACTCCCCGTGTCGGGACGGCTCGCTAGAGTCATCGCGTGTTCCTGGCACTCCCCGGCTCCCGCCCGCGGGCGCAGGTCCGCCTGCGCTGCCGTGCGCGGGCGTGCGTGCTCGCCGTCCTCGCCGCCTCCGGCCTGGCGATCCTCGAACTCGTCCGGCAGGAGACCGGCACCGCCGGCTTCCTGGTGGGCCTCGGCCTGGCCGTGCTGCCGGTGGCTCCGCTCCTCGCCGCGTTCCGGTGGCTGGGCCGGGCGGCGCCCCGGCCGTGGGCGCTGCTGCTGTTCTGCTTCGGCTGGGGTGCCTGCGCCGCGGCGCTGATCGCCATACTGGCCAACGACTTCGCGACGGAGTGGATCGCGGGGGCGGCCGCGGACCCGTCGGACGCGGACCTGCTCGGCTCGGTGGCGATCGCGCCGGTGGTGGAGGAGAGCGCGAAGGCGGCTGCCCTGCTGGCGGTGTTCGCCTTCCGCAGGCGGCATTTCACGGGACCGGCGGACGGGTTCACGGCGGCCGGGTTCACGGCCACCGGGTTCGCGTTCACCGAGAACGTCCTCTACCTGGGGAACGCGTTCACCGAGGACATGGAGAGCCCGGCGGGCGTCCTGGACTCGGTGACGCTGGCGACGTTCTTCGTACGGATCGTGCTGTCGCCGTTCGCGCACCCGCTGTTCACGGTCCTGACGGGGCTCGGCTTCGGTGCCGCGGCCGCGGTCCGGGCGGGCCGGCGGCGTTCCCGGCCGGCGCGGTGCGGGCTGCCGCTGCTGGGGCTTGCCCTCGCGGTGGGCCTGCACGCCCTGTGGAACAGCTCGTCGCGGATGGGCGAGTACGGCTTCTACCGGGTGTACGGCTGCGTGATGGTGCCGCTGTTCGGGCTGCTGCTGTGGCTGGCGGTGCGGATGCGGCGGCGCAGGCTGCGGAGGGTCGCCGGGGAGCTGGCGGTGTACGCGGCCGCGGGCTGGATGGCTCCCGCGGAGGTGTCGGCGATGGCCTCGGTGCCGGCGCGGTCCCTGGCGAGGGCGCTGGCGCGGCGCAGCGGCGGCCGGGCCGCGGGCCGTGCGGTGGCCCGGTACGAGGCGGACGCGGCTGCGCTGGCGCTGTTGCGGCACCGGGCGCGGACGGGCCCGGCCTGGGATCCGGAGTTCGCGGGGCGGGAGGCGGAGCTGCTGCGCAGCCTGTGGCAGCGCCGGGCCACGGCCGGGCCGGCGCTGGCCCGGGCGGCTGTCCTGGAGGACCTGCTGCCGCCGCGGCAGCCGTTCGTGCCGGCGGCGCGGAGGCCCGTACGGCCTACGGGGTCAGGCCCTTGGAGCGGAGCCACGCCAGCGGGTCCGTCGCCGATCCGCCCTTGCGGACCTCCAGGTGGAGGTGGGGGCCGGTGACGTTGCCGGTGGCGCCGACCCGGCCGATGGTGTCGCCCGCGCCGACCTGGCCGGAGGTGACGGACATCGAGGACAGGTGGCAGTACCAGATCTCGGTGCCGTCGGGCAGCTGGAGGACGATGCGGTAGCCGTAGGCGCCCGACCAGCCGGCCGAGATGATCTTTCCGCCGGCGACGGCCTTGACGGGGGTGCCGGTCGGGGCGGCGAAGTCGAGGCCGGTGTGGTGGCCGGAGGACCACATCGCGCCGGAGGCGCCGTAGTACGAGGTGATGGTGTAGGAGGAGGTCGGCAGGGAGTAGTTCCCCGCGGCCTTGGCGATCCGCTCCTCCTCGGCCTTCGCGGCGGCGGCTTCGGCGGCTGCCTTCTCCGCGGCGGCGCGGGCCTCGGCGGCGGCCTTCTCGGCGGCTTCGCGCCCGGCCTTGGCCTCGGCCGCGGCGGCCTCCTGCGCGGCCCGGGCGGCTTCGGCGCGGGTCTGCGAGTCGGCGGCCTCGGTCTGGTGCTCGGCCTGCTGGAGGATGCGCGTGCGCAGGATCTCGCCGGCGTCGGGGGCGTCGGCCTGCTGCGCGAGGATGCCGGTCCGCGCGCCGGTGCCGCTCTCGGCGCCCGTGTCCGGGCCGGTGTCGTCGTCGGAGGGCCCCGTGAAGGAGGGTATGGATATGGGGACTTGGGGCCGGTCCTGGGCGGTGGCGATGCCTCCGGCGCCGACGGCGGCGATGATGCCGACGCCGAGGACGGTGGAGCTGCGGGCGAGTCCCCCGCCCTGCCTGGCGACGCGGTGCTTGCCGCGGACGGGGCGGACGGAGTCCTCGGTGGGGTTCCACTCGCCCCAGGCGCCGGGGGACGGCGGTTCCTGGATCTCGATGCCGTCGGGCGCAGGCACGTTGGAGGCCACCGGGGCACACTCCTCAGGGGACAGTCGAACGCACACGGCGCCGCCTCTTGCGACGGCTGGGACGACCGCACTGCGTTATCGAACGGTAATAGACGCAGGGGAATGATTCCAAGCCGCCGCGCTTGATCATTCCGGCCAAGGGGGCGCGGAGTGGCCGCTTTTGAGGCAGGCAAAGCGGGCATCCAGCCATCAAGCAGGGCCAAGCGCCCGCGACTTGCGCATCCCTTCAGCCACACACGCCTCTTGATGCACCCTCAGCTGCCTTGCGGTGCGCGGCCGTTCACTCACGCAGCGTCACGGCTGCGTCCACGCGCAGGGCGGGAACGACGAAGGCCCGGCTTCCATCGGAAGCCGGGCCTCGTACTGAGTAGCGGGGACAGGATTTGAACCTGCGACCTCTGGGTTATGAGCCCAGCGAGCTACCGAGCTGCTCCACCCCGCGTCGGTAGGACCAACCCTACGCCATCGGAGCGGTGCCCTGTGCCCATTTATCGCCCGCGGCACCCCTCCGACCCCTGCCATGCGGGCATAAACGCAGGTCAGAGACGTGGTGAAGGAATCGAAGACGGTGGCGGAAGCCCCGCCTCAGCCTGCGAGGAAGCGGAGCAGCGCCAGGGATCCGATGCCGAACGCGATCGTGAGGTAGAAGTTCCGCGTCCGCCAGGCCAGCAGCAGCGTCGGCACCGCGAGCCACAGCCCGAAGTTCCCCGGACCGAGGTCCAGGCGGCCGTCCGGCACGAACAGCGGCGGGGCGAGCAGCGCGGCGATCACCGCCGGCGGCACCTGCCGCAGCCAGACCACGACCGGGCCGGGCAGGGACGCCGCCGCCAGGAACAGCGTCGGCAGCAGCCGGGGGCCGAAGGTGACGGCCGCCATCCCGGCGATGGTGAGGGCGAGGACGGGGCTGCTCATCGTCCCGCACCTCCTTCCGCGGGCGCCGCGTCCTCCCCGAGGGCGGAGGAGCGCTCCTCGCGGGGGGTCAGGGCGAGGCCGAAGGTGGCTGCGAGGGCCGCGGCCGCCAGGACGGCCCAGTACTCCAGGCCGAGCAGGGTCAGCCCCACCGCGAGGGCGCCGGCCAGCACGGCGACGGCCAGGCCCCGCCGGTCGGCGACGACGCCCGCCGCCAGCAGGGCCATGAACATGGCGGGCAGCGCGTAGTCCAGGCCGAGCGCCTCCACGTCGGTGACGAGGTCCCCCGCGAGGACGCCCGCCAGCGTGCCCGCCACCCACGAGCCGTGGACGGCGGTGTTGAAGGCGAACACCTCGGCCTTGGGGCGTTCGGCTCGCTCGGCCCACTGCGCGGAGTGCACGGCGAAGGCCTCGTCGGTCAGCTCGTACGCGAACAGCGCCTGCTCCCGGCGGCGCCAGCCGGCCAGCCGCGGCGCGATGGCCGCGGACAGCAGCAGGTGCCGCAGGTTGACGACGAAGGTCGTCAGGACGACCGCGTACGGGGCGGCGCCGACCGCCAGCAGCTGGAGGGCGGCGAACTGCGAGGAGCCGCCGTAGACGAACGCCGACATGGCCGCCGACGCCCACCAGGGCAGGCCCGCGGTGTGCCCGAGGACGCCGAACGCGAAGGCCACGGGCACGTAGCCGAGCATGACGGGCACGGCCTGCCCGAGCCCGGCCGCCCACGCCCGCGGCGCAGGCGCGGACGCGGACGCGGACGCGGACGGGGCGGCCGGAGCGGCGGGGGCTGCTACAGGTCGCACTCGAAGGTCCTCTCCCCCAGCGCCGGCCGGAAGCCCGCCCCGGTCCACAGGGCGGTCGCCGCCTCGTTGCCGTCGAGGACGGCGAGGAAGATCCGGCGCACCCCGCGGCGCCGGAAGGCCTCCAGGGCGTCCGCCGCCATCACCCGCGCCAGCCCCAGCCGGCGGTGGCCCGGGTCGACGACCGCGTGGCTGATGCTGCCGCGCACGCCGAAGGAGCCCGCCAGCAGCGCCGCGACGACGCGGCCCGACGGGGTCCGCACCACGCGGCACAGGTCCGCCGAGTGGGCCAGGTGCCGCGCCAGGAGCGCCTCGTCCTCCCACTCGCAGTACGCGGCCTGCGGCGCGGCCCGCAGCAGCGCGATGACCTGCGGGATGTCGGCGGCGGCCATCTCGGCCGAGACCGCGGGCGCCGCCGGCGGGGGCGGCGCGACCAGTACGTCGAACGCCTCGGCGAGCGCCGGCGCTGCCGCCGGCATCAGACCAGCGTCTCGTACGGCGAGCCCGGCAGGGAGAAGGAGATCGCGAGCACGTCGCGGTAGCCGCCCTTGTCCTCGCCCGCGCTCAGGCCGGTCACGTGGTGCTTCATCGCCCGGTCCTCGAAGATCAGGGAGTCGAGCGGGGTGAGGAAGGTGCCCTTGGCGAGGGGCTCCTCGTCCCAGGTGAAGACGGTGCTGTGGCCGCCCTCGACGTCGACGCGGGAGATGAGGTGCAGGCCCGCCCACGGGTAGCCGTCGGAGTGGATGCCCTCGGGGACGAGCTCGTTGTACTTGCCCGGGTTGATCTCGATGCGGATCTGGTGGATCTGGCACACCCAGGTGCGGTCGCGGTACTCGGCCTCGATGGGCAGGTTGTCGAAGTCGTACCGGACCAGGGCCCAAAACAGCGGGTTGGTGTACGTCGACTCCTCGACGTCGCCGAAGTGCCGCTCGATGCCGCCGACGAAGGCGTTCATGGCCTCGCTCTGGAAGTACGCGACGTGGTCGAGCGGGACCAGCTCGCCCGTGGCGGGCGTGAACGCGAAGTCGCTGTAGCGGCGGGTGCGGACGGCGCGGTCGCCGCCGCCGAAGTGGACGTCCGGGGTGAGCCGGCCCCAGGACGCCTGGAGGTCGCCGAACGCGGCGGCGAGCTCCGGGGAGAGGGTCAGGTCGGCGGCCGACACCAGCGCGTAGCGCTTCTCGCGCAGGTCGTCGCGCAGGTCCGGGCCGACGGCGGCGATGGTGTCCGGGACGGGGGTCCGGCGGGCGGTGGGCACGGCGGTGGTCATGGCGGTGGGTCCCTTCTGGGGGTGCGGACGGGAAGACGGGCGGTCAGCGCAGGCCGAGGGAGGCGTACACGGCGTCGAGCTCGGCGACGTCGAGGCCGGCGGCCTGCCGGACCAGGCGGATGGCCCGGTAGATCTGGTTGATGTGCGCGATGTCGTGGCCGACGACCTTGCGGATCATGACCTCCATCGTTTCGCCGCCCTGCTCGCCGTGGCGGCCCGTCCGCTGCCAGTCGGCGGGCGGCAGGGCGGCGAGGAGCGCGACGTTCGAGGCGCGCAGCCCGGTCCAGGCGTCGAGCATCTGGCGGAACGGCAGGCGGGGCAGCGGGGCCCACAGCTGCTCGTCGTAGCCCGGGTAGACCGGGTCGTCCTCGGTGGCGACGAGCCGCCAGCGGAAGCCGTAGACGATGTCGACGTCGAAGAGGTGGCCCACGATGAACGCGGCGGGCCACTCGCCCGGCTCGGGGACGGCCTCGGCGAGCTCGGTGGGCAGGTCCGCGAAGAGGCGGGCCGCCCAGACCGGCGTCTGCGCGAGGACGTCGAAGGGGTCGCGGTCTCCTGCGACGGCGAGGAGGGCGTCGACGTACGCGGCGGGGTCCTCGGTGGCGGAGGGGATGTCTATGCGGTGCACGTCCGTGTCGGCGAGCGGGCTCATCGGGGTTTCCTTCCTGAAGGCGGACGGGGGGTGGGGCAGGGGTGAACGGGGTCAGGCCGCGGGGGCCGGCTCGGCGGCCGGCTCGGCGGCCGGGGCTGCGGACTTCGGGGCGCGGGCCGGGGGGACCGCCGCCAGGGCCAGGCCGGCACCCAGGGCCGCCACCGCACCGCAGACCACCCAGTGCAGGGGTGCCGAGATGCCGTAGAGGAGGCCGCCGACGGCCGGGCCGAGGGCGCCGCCGAGGGTGTGGGCGATGCCCTCGGCGCCCTGGTAGCGGCCGCGCAGGTGCGCCGGGGAGAACTCGGCCGGGTAGGCGTTCGCGATCGGCGTGTAGATCGTCTCCGCGACCGTCCAGACGACGACGGTCAGCGCGAGCAGCCACACCGCCTGCACCGCGCCCGTCAGGGCCATGCCGAGGCCGAGCAGGAGCAGGCCGGCGGCGATCACCCGGCGGGGGGTGCGGCGCTCGGTGTGCCGGGTCAGCGGCAGCTCGATCAGCACGCAGATCAGGGCGTTCAGGCCGAGCAGCAGGCCGTAGACCTTGTTGTCGAAGCCCGCGTCGGTGACGTGCAGCGGCAGGGTCGCGGTGGACTGCCCGTAGACGAAGGTCGCGGCGACCATCGACCCCAGGAACAGCAGGTACGGCCGGTCGGCGAAGACCGCCCGGTAGCCGCCGCGCCCGCCCTCCGCCGCCGCCTCCGCGGGGTCCTGCACCGGCGGGCGGCCGCCCGGCAGGGTGCACAGGGCGAGCACGCCGAAGGCGAAGGAGAACAGGGCGTCGCCGAGGAAGACGTACGTGTACGAGGCCCCGCTGAGCAGGCCGCCGACCAGCGGTCCGACGGCCATGCCGACGTTGATGGCGAGGCGCAGGACGGCGAAGGCCGTCACCCGCTGCTCCTCCGGGACCACGTCGACGAGCAGGGCGCCCGCCGCGGGCCGGTACAGCTGGGCGAAGACGCCGACGACGCCGACCAGTGCGGTGGTGGCGAGCAGCCCGTCGGCGAGGGGCACGAGGGCGGTGGCGGCGCTGCTGCCGAACATCGACACCGCGATGGCGGTGCGGCGGCCGAACCGGTCGGCGACGCTGCCGCCGACCGCGTTGCCGACGAAGGCGCCGACCCCGACCACGCCGAGGGCCACGCCGGCCTGGAACGCGGAGAACCCGCGGGCCACCAGGAACAGCACCAGGAATACGTTGAGAAAATTCCCGAATTTGATGAGGAACATTCCGGAGAAGATGACCCAGGCACTGCCGGGCAGATTCCGCAATCGACGGCGCAAGGGTTCCTCGCCGGCCATGGGGGGCTCCTTCCCAAACGGGGGATGAGGTGGTGTCCACCATGGAACCCGCTGGTCAGGGCGGAGAGAAGAGGAAACGGCTGGCATGAAGCGGGTTGGCACATTCGTGCCTGCGACCTCCGGGCCCCTCCGCCCGGCCGCCCCGCCGCCCGCGCCGGTGCGTTATTCGTGCCGGGCATTCTTGTGCCACCCTGCGGGCATTCCCCGGGCGGAATTCATCCGGCAGTGTTCCGGCCATGACCGAACACAAGCTTCTCGTCGTCGGCGGACGGATACAGACGCTGCGCAAGGCGGCGGCACTCGGCATCCGCTTCGTGCTGATCCAGCACAGGGACCAGTTCGTGCCCGAGGCCGCCCGCCTCGCGGAGGCCGTGATCATCGCCGACTACACGGACTGGGAGACCACCCGCCCGCTGGTCGAGGCCGCGCACCGGGCGTACGGGTTCACCCGCGTCGTCTCCATCACCGAGCCCGGCCTGGTGCCCGCGGCCCGGATCAGCGACCACCTCGGCCTCGGCGGCACCACCGAGGAGGTCGCCGAACTGCTGCGGGACAAGCACGCGATGCGCCGCCGCCTGGCCGCCTCCGACTCCCCTGAGGTCCGCGCCCTGTCCGTGGCCGCGGCGGAGGTCGACGGCCCGGAGGACCTGGCCGCGTTCGGCGCCGAGCACGGCTACCCGTTCGTGCTGAAGCCCGCCGACGCCACCGCCAGCCTGGGCGTCGTACGGATCGACGGGCCCGCCGAGGCGGCCGGCGCCTGGGCCGGGGTGGAGGCGCTGCGCGCCCGTACCGACCTGCAGTGGGGGTCGTTCTTCACCATCGGCCGGTTCATCGCCGAGCAGTACATCCCGGGGCCGGAGTACAGCGTGGAGACGTTCTCCTTCGCCGGGCGGCACATCGTCCTCGCCGTGACGGAGAAGCTGACCGGCGACGGGTTCGTCGAGCTCGGCCACGCCCTGCCGGCCCGGCTGGCACCGGCCGACGAGCAGCGCATCGAGGAGGCCGTCGTCCGCTTCCTGGACGCGATCGGCCTCGCCGACGGGGCCGCCCACACCGAGCTGCGGCTGGCCCCGGCAGGCCCGCAGGTCATCGAGAGCCACAACCGGATGGGCGGCGACCGGATCTTCGACCTGCTGGACACCGCCTACGGCATCGACCTGGAGGAGTGGATCGTCGCCTGGCAGTTCCGCCTGGTCCCCGCGCTCACCGCCCGCCCCGCCGCCCGCTGCGCGGCCGCCACGCGCTTCCTGTCGGCGCAGCCCGGCACCGTCACCGCGGTGCACGGCGCCGACCGGGCCCGCGCCCTCGACACCGCCATCGACGTCGAGGTCGCCGTACGGCCCGGCGACACCGTCGGCGCGCTGCGCGGCAACTGGGACCGGGTCGGGCAGGTCCTGGCCTCGGGCCCGGACACCGCCGCAGCCGTCGCCGCTGCCGAGCGGCTCACAGCGGAGGTCGTGGTCGAGACCTCCGCGGCCGTGGCCGCCGCCGGCGCCGTGCGCGAGGGGGCGGCGGCGTGAGGATCCTGCTGATCATGCGGAACACGTACGCGTGGCACCGCGAGCACATCGAGACGCTGGAGCGGATGGGCCTGGAGGTCCACCTCGCCACCACGGTCGCGCAGGCGGCCGACGACGGCCGGTTCGCCGGCGTCGTCGCGATCCCGGAGGAGCTGGAGGGCGCCGCGCTCGCCGAGCACTGCGCGGCGGCCGCCCGCCGCCTCGGCATCACCTCCGCGATCACCTTCTACGACAGCGACATCGCCGTCACCTCCCGCGTCAACGAGCTGCTCGGCCACCGCTGGCCGCGCCCCGAGGCGGACGCGATCTCCCGCGACAAGCAGCTCCAGCGCACCTTCCTCGCCGCACACGGCCTGCCCGCGCCGCAGTTCGCGGCCGTCGACGGCGTGGAGGCGGGCCTGGCCGCCGCCGAGGCCTTCACGTACCCGTTCATCGTCAAGCCCAGCGCCCTCGCCGCCAGCATCGGCGTCAGCCTGGTCCGCGACCGCGGCGAACTGGAGCGGGCCCTGGCCGACGTGGCCCGGCTCGCCGAGGAGTGGGGCGGCTACTTCCCCAGCGACGGGCCGGAGATCGCGCTGCTGGAGGAGTTCCTGCCCGGCAAGGAGGTCACCCTCGACGGGGTGGTCCTGGACGGGCGCTTCCACCTCGTGGGCGTCACCAACAAGATGCAGATGCCCGGCCCCTACTTCGAGGAGGACTTCTACACCCTCCCCTTCCGCACCCCGCAGGAGGAGCCGGAGCTGGTCGCGGCAGCCGAGGGCATCACCGCCGCCCTCGGGGTGCGGCACTGCCTCTTCAACGCCGAGTTCCGGCAGGACTCCGAGGGCCGCTACCGCGTCGTCGAGTTCGCCACCCGTATGAGCGGCGGCCAGAACTACCGCAACCTGCGGGAGGTCCACGGCATCGACCCGGTCCGCCTGTACGCGAAGGCCGTGCTCGCCGGCGACGACGCGGACGCCCTGGCCGCCCTCCTGGACGGGGAGGTGCCGCGCGCCGCGACCCCGCGCGCCGCGGCCTGCATCAAGTTCGCCTACCGGACCGGGACCCTGGTCCGCAACAACGCGGGCGACGCCGCGCACTCCCCGCACTTCCGCTCCTACATCCCCGCCTCGCGGCCCGGCGACCGGCTGCGGCGCGCCCCCGAGGGCTGGTACGAGATCGCCGGCTCGCTGGCGGTCGCCGCGCCCTACCGCGGGCCCGCCGACATCGACCGGGTCGAGCGGATCGCCGCCGAGCTGGACGAACGGCTCGACGTGGTCGTCGTCCCCGCCCGGACCGCCGCCGCGGCGTCCTGACCAGCCGGCCCGCCGGCCCGAAGCCCCGCCCCCGCCCATCCCCGACGCGGAGAGAGCCCCACCGTGCACGCCGACGACCCCGTGTTCCGCATGGGAATCACCGAGCCCACCGCCATCGACCCGTACAAGGCCCAGGAAGGGGAGGGCATCCTCGTCTGCAAACTCCTCTTCACCGGCCTCCTCGCCCTCGACGGGGACGGCGCGCCCGCCCCGGCCACCGCCGTGGCCTGGGAGAGCGACGCGGCCGCCACCACCTGGACGTTCACCCTGCGCCCCGACACGGTGTTCTCCAACGGCGAGCCCGTCACCGCCCACAGCTTCGTCCGCGGCTGGTCGCGGGCGCTGGACCCGGCAGCCGCCACGGAGACCGCCTACCACCTGGCGGGCGTGCGCTCCTTCACCGCCGCCGACGACACCACCCTCGTCGTCGAGCTGTCCGAGCCCGACACCGAGTTCGACCTGAAGACGCTCCAGCCGGTCTTCAGCCCCGTCCCGGAGTGCGCGGGCCCCGCGCTGGACCCCGCCTACAACGACATGCCGATCGGGAACGGCCCGTTCAAAATGGCCGGCCCCTGGGAGCACCACCGGGCGATCCGGCTCGTCCGCAACGACCGCTGGAACCTCGGCCCGGCCCCCGAGGTCCGCGAGGTGCACATCGACGTCCTGGACCCGGTCACCGGCCTCGACGACGAGTACGCCCGCTTCCTGGACGGCACCTACGACTACGCCCGCATCCCGCCGGCCCGCACCGCCGAGGCAGCCGCCCGCGACGGCTTCACCGAGCAGGAGGGCGCCGGCCTGTTCTACCTGATCCCCTTCTGCCATCAGGCGCCGATGGACTCCCTCGACGCCCGCCGGGCCCTGTCGGCCGCCATCGACCGGCAGGGGCTCGTCGACCGGCACTTCCACGGCCGGCGCACCCCCGCCCACTCGCTGCTCTCCCCCTGGTTCGGCAAGGCCCACACCCCGCGCGGCACGGACGGCGGCGACTGGACGGCCTACGACCCGGAGCGGGCGCGCGCCGCCGCACTGCGCGCCGGGCTCGGGCCTGGCAGCCGCGTGCAGTTCGCGTACAACACCGGCGCCGGGCACGACGCGTGGGTCGCCGACCTGGCGCGCGGCCTGGAGGAGGCACTGGGCTGGCGGGTCGAGCTGCTGCGCCTCGACGCCCGCGGGCTCGTCGACCACCGCACCTCGATCGGCGCGGCCGGCTTCTGCCGGGCCGGCTGGGCCTGCGACTACCCCACGCCCGACAACGTGCTCTACCCGCTGCTGCACTCCTCCTGCACGGCGCCCGACGCGGCCGGCACCGCCCACGGCGACAACGAAGGCCGCTACGCGAACCCGGAGTTCGACGCCCTCGTGGCCCGCGCCCGCGGCTGCGCCGACCCCGCCGGGCGCGCCGACGCCTGGCGGCGCGCGGAGGCCGTCGCCATGGCCGACCTGGCGCTGGTGCCGCTCTGGTACCGCACCGACCAGCGGGTGTACGCCGCCGAACGGATCACGGGCCTGCGCATCGACTTCGACGGCAATCCGACCCTCACCACTGTCAAGGCAAGGAAGACCACGCGATGAGCGCACCGACGCACCCGACCGCACCGGCAGACGCCGGCGCCTCCGCCGCGCAGGCCGCGCAGGCCGCGGCGGCGCAGCCCGCCCCCGTCCACGACATCCTCGGCATCGGCTTCGGCCCCGCGAACCTGGCGCTGGCCATCGCCCTGGAGGAACGCGGCTCCCCGCTGACCGCACGGTTCCTGGAGGCCAGGCCCAGCCCCGAGTGGCAGCCCGGCATGCTCCTGGACGGCTCCGACATCCAGAACCACCCCAGCCGCGACCTGGTGACCCTGCGCAACCCGCGCAGCCGCTACTCCTTCCTGAACTACCTGCACGAGCACGGCCGCCTGCTGCGCCACCTCAACCTGCCCGCGGAGTTCCCGCTCCGCAAGGAGTACGCCGGCTACATCCGCTGGGCGGCCGGGTTCTTCGCCCACCTCGTCGACTGCAACCAGCGCGCCGCGCACGTCGAGATCGTGCAGGAGCAGGGCGAGCGCGTCTACGCCGTCACCACCATGTCGGGCAACCGCTACCTGGGCCGCACCCTCGTCATGGCGCCCGGCCGCACCCCGTACGTCCCCGCCCCCTACGACACCCTGCGCACCCCGCGGATCTTCCACCTGACCCGGTACCTGCCGAAGCTCGCGGAGCTGACCGCCGGCGGGCGGGAGCCGGAGTCGGTCGCCGTCATCGGCGGCAGCCAGAGCGCCGTCGAGCTGGCCCTGGACCTCTCGCGCCGCTTCCCGCGGACCCGGGTGACGACGTACACCCGCTCGCACACCCTGAAGCTGAAGGACACCAGCCCCTTCAGCGAGGAGGGCTACTTCCCCGAGTTCACGGACTACTACTTCCGGGCGCCGCGCGAGGCCAAGAAGGCCCTCGACGCGTACATGCACGGCACCAACTACTCCTCCTCCGACGGCGACGTGCTGCGCGAGCTGTACATGGCCATCTACGAGCAGGAACTCGACGGGGAGCAGCGGACGTTCGTCCGCGGCAACCACGAGGCCACCGGCGTGTCCACCGCGCCGGACGGCCGGATCGCCCTGGAGTTCCTGGAGCACACCACCGGCGCGCGGACCACCGAGACCGTCGACTTCGCCGTCCTCGCCACCGGCTTCCGCAACATGGGCCCCGGCCCGCACGAGGAGCTGTGCCCGCCGCTGATGGCCCCGCTCGCGCCGCTCTTCGCCACCGAGCCGGACGGCCGCCTCCAGGTCGCCGCCGACTACGCCCTGGAGCCGGTCGCCGACGGCGTCCCGCCGCTCTTCCTCAACGGGCTGTGCGAGTCCAGCCACGGCATCGGCGACGCCGGCTCCTTCAGCCTGCTGTCGCTGCGCGCCGCGACCCTCGCCGACGCCCTCACCGCCCGCCTGTCCGCCACGGCCGCCGCCGGCCGCGACGCCGTCCTCGCCGCCGCCTGACCGGAAGGGTCCTCATCCCCCATGACCGCCACCATCGACGCCCCGGCCGGCCGGGTCTACAGCGCGCCCCGTGTCACCGGCACCCTGCCCGGCCCCCGCAGTGCCGAACTCCTGGACCGGCAGGCCGGCCGGGAGTCCAACTCCCGCTCCTACCCGCGCAAGCTGCCCATGGCGATCCGCCGCGCCAGGGGCTCCTACGTCGAGGACCTCGACGGGAACGTCTTCCTCGACTTCCTCAGCGGCGCCGGCGTCCTCTCCCTGGGCCACAACCACCCCGAGCCGCTCGCCGCCGCCCACCGCCAGCTCGACGAGTTCGTCCACGGCCTGGACTTCCCGACCCCGGTCAAGGACGAGTTCACCGAGCTGACCATCGGGATGCTGCCCGAGCCGATGCGCGAGCGCACCCGCATCCACTTCTGCGGGCCGACCGGCGCCAACGCCGTCGAGGCCGCGCTGAAGCTGTGCAAGACCGCCACCGGCCGCGACGAGGTCGTCACCTTCCAGGGCGGCTTCCACGGCGCCACCCTCGCCGCGCTCAGCGTGACCGGCCTCGTCGAGCAGAAGGAGCCGGTCCGCGGCCGGATGCCGGGCGTGCACTTCTTCCCGTACTCCCACTGCCACGACTGCCCGCTGGGCCTCACCCGGGACACCTGCAAGGTCAACTGCGCGGCGTTCCTGGAGAAGGCGCTCACCGACTCCAACGGCGGCCTCACCCCGCCCGCGGCCGTCCTGATGGAGCTCGTGCAGGGCGAGGGCGGGGTGATCCCCGCCGAGGTCGAGTTCGTCCAGCGGGTCCGCGAGGTCACCCGGCGGCTCGGGATCCCGCTGATCGTGGACGAGGTGCAGAGCGGCTGCGGCCGCACCGGCACCTGGTTCGCGTTCGAGCAGTACGGCATCGAGCCGGACGTGGTGTGCGCCTCCAAGGCGCTGTCCGGGATCGGACTGCCCGCCTCCGTGATCCTGTACGACGAGAAGCTCGACGTGTGGAAGCCCGGCGCGCACTCGGGCACCTTCCGCGGCAACCAGCCCGCCTTCGCCGCGGGCGCCGCCACCCTGAAGGTGGTGCGGCGCGAGCGCGTCCTGGAGAACGTCCGGGCCCGCGCCGACCAGCTGATGGTCCACCTCCAGGGGCTGCGCGAGCTCGGCCCGTGGGTCGCCGACGTACGCGGCCTCGGCCTGATGGCCGGCGTCGAGCTGACCGACCCCGCCACCGGGCGGCCCGCGTCCGAACTGGCCCGCCGCGTCCAGTGGGAGGCCGTCAGCCGCGGGCTGATCCTCGAACTCGGCGGCCGGGACGACTGCGTCGTGCGCATGCTGCCCCCGCTGAACTGCACCGCCGAGGAGATCGACCACGCCGGCCGGATCGTCCGCGCGGCCCTGGCCGCCGCCCTGGACGGGCTCGGCGCGGCGGCGGAGGCCGCGTGATGGCCGCCGCCCGCGACACCGCCGTCCAGGACCTCGTCGTCGCCGGGTTCGGGCCCTCCGGGATCGCGCTCGCCGCCGCCGTCGAGGACCACGACGACGCGGCCGGCGGCCCGCCGCTCGCCGCCCGCTACCTGGAGAGGGCCGCCGACTCGGCCTGGCAGCCCAACCTCGTCCTGCCCGGCACCGACATCCAGCACCACTTCCTGCGCGACTTCGCCACCCCGCGCGACGCCCGCTCCCGCTTCACCTTCCCCCACTACCTGCAGCAGAGCGGCCGCTTCTACCCGTTCACGCTGATGGGCGGCTACGTCAGCCGCCTGGAGTGGTCGGACTACGTCCAGTGGGCCGCCCGGCAGGTCCGCGGCACCGTCGAGTACCACCGCGAGGTCCTCGGCGTCGAGCCCGTCACGGGGCCCGACGGCCGCGTCCGGACCGCCCGCGTCACCTCCCGCGACCCCCGCGACGGCTCCCTGCACACCGTCGAGGGCCGCAACGTCGCCCTCGCCACCGGCCACGAGCCGTACGTGCCCGAACTGCTCCGCCCGCACCTGGGCGAGCGGGTCTTCCACGCCTCGCGGCTGCTGCCGGCCCTCGCCGCGCTGTCCGGGACCCCGCTGCGCAGCATCGCCGTGGTCGGCGCCGGCCAGACCGCCGGCGAGATCGTCCTGCACCTGGCCGCGCAGCACCCCGACGCGGAGATCCACTCCCTCGTCCGGCACGCCGGCTTCCGGATGTACGAGCTCGGCCACTTCAGCAACGAGGTCTACTTCCCCGACGAGACCGACTACTTCTACGGCCTGGAGGGCGAGCAGCGCGAACGCGCCCTGGAGCAGGCCCGCGCCACCAACTACGCGGCCGTCGACCCGGACGTCTCCACCGCCCTCTACCAGGCGGCCTACCAGGACCGGTTCACCGGCCGGAACCGCCTGCACATGCACCGGCGCACCGAGATCGCCTCCGTCGAGCAGGAGGACGGCGGCCCGGTGCGGCTCGCCACCGAGGAGGTCTTCACCGGCGAGCGGGGCCTGGTCACCGCCGACGCCGTGATCGTCTGCACCGGCTACCGGGAGCCCGTCCTGCCCCGGCAGCTCGCCGCGTTCGTCCCGTACCTGCGGCTCGACGCGCAGGGCCGCCCTCAGGTCACCCGCGCCTACCGGGCCGAGACCACCGGCGACTGCGAGGTCGGGATCTACCTCGACGGCCTCACCGAGTGGCGGCACGGCATCGGCAGCGCCACCTCCTTCAGCCAGATGGCCGCCAAGGCCGACACCGTCCACCGCGACCTGCGGGCCCGCCTGAGCCGGCCCGCCGCGCCCGTCGCCGCCTGATTGGAACCCGTACGCGATGCACATCTTCACCGCCCACGAGGACGACATGGTCTTCGAGGAGCAGTACAACGTCAGCGGCCGGCGGATCTTCCCGTGGCCGGAGGCCGTGGAGGAGCCGGGCTGGGGCGGCGCCTGGGTCGACGTGGCGCCCGGCGCCACGTCGACCGCGCACCTGCACGACGAGAACGAGATGTTCTTCGTCACCGAGGGCAGCGGGCTGATGCGGATCGGCCCGGAGACCCGCCGCGTGCGGGCCGGGGAGACCGTCTTCATCACGCCCGGCCTGGACCACGACCTCACCAACGACGGCGCGGAGCGGCTCCGCTTCATCACCATCTGGTGGGGCGGCTCCGAGGCCGTCGCCCGCGAACGCGCGAGGTGGGCCGCCGAGTTCGGCATCGCGGACCCCGGCGCGGCCGGCCCCGCCGGCACCGCGGACGCCGCGGACGGCCCGCGGCCGGACGGGCAGGGCGAGGCATGAGCCCCGTCCTGCACGCCCACGCCGACGCCGTCGTCGTCGGCGGCGGGGTCATCGGCGCGGCCATCGCCCACCGGCTGGCCCTCGCCGGCCTCGGCCGGATCGTCCTGTGCGACCAGGGCCGGGTCAGCGCCCAGGGCGCCACCTCCCGCTCCGGCGGGCTCCTGCGGCTGCACCACACCTCCGCCGCCGACACCCGCCTCGCCGCCCGCAGCCTGCCCGTCTTCGAGCAGTGGGCGGACGTCATCGGCGGCGACTGCGGCTACCGGCGCACCGGCTTCGTGATGATCGTCGGCGAGGAGCACGCCGACGGCCTGCGGCAGAACGCGGCCGCCGCGAGCGACGCGGCCGGCTACCGGCGCACCGAGGTCGTCGACGCCGCCGAGCTGAAGGCCCTCTACCCGGGCCTGCGCACCGAGGGCGTCGGGCTCGCCGCCTACGAGCCGGAGGGCGGCTACGCCGACCCCCTCGCCGCCACCGCCGCCCTGCTCGGCGCCGCCTACCGGCTCGGGGTGTCCCCCTCCGAGGGCATCCGCGCCGTGAAGGTCCTGGAGCGCGCGGGCACCGTCACCGGCGTCCTCACCTCCATCGGCCGGATCGACTCCCCGCTGGTGGTCCTGGCCGGCGGGGCGTGGGGCTCGGCGCCCGCCGAGTACCTCGGCATCCACATCCCCGTCACCGCCCGCCGCATCGGCCTCGCGCAGGCCGAACTGCCCGGCGCCGGGCGGCGCGGCTCGGCGGCCTCCGTGCCGACGTGCATCGACGACACCACCGGCAGCTACTTCCGGCCCGACGGCCTGGACCGCTTCTACTTCGGCGTGCCCAGCAAGCCCGACACCGAGCTCGGCCGGGACGTCGAACCGCTCACCGAGTCCGAGCTGGAGGCCGCGATCGCCGCCGTCGCCCACCGGGTTCCGGCCGCGGCCGCCGCCCCGCTCGCCGGCACCCGCTCCGGCCTGGACGGCTACACCCCGGACAAGCGGCCGGTCGTCGGCGCGGCCGGCCCCGACGGCCTCTACCTGGCGCTCGGCTTCAGCGGGGGCGGCTTCAAACTCGCGCCCGCCGTCGCCGAACTCGCCGCCCTGGAGATCACCGAGGGCGGGGCGGTGCCCGGCAAGGCCGTACAGCAGCTGCTGGAGCCGTACCGGCCGCAGCGGTTCCTCGCCGGCCACCCGATCCGCCCGGAGGCCCCGTATGACCACATGTGAGACCGGCCCGGACACCGGGGCGCCCGCGGCGCGGCGGCCGCTGCGGGAGGTGCTCCGCGAGGATGTCGCGACCGTCCTCGACAAGGACCCCGCCGCCCGCTCCCGCGCGGAAGTGCTCCTCTACCCGCACATCCACGCCCTGTGGACGTACCGGATCGCCCACCTGCTGTGGCGCCGCGGCCACCGCGTCAGCGCCCGCGCCCTGTCCCTGCTCGCCCGCGCCGTGTCCGGGATCGAGATCCATCCGGGGGCGCGGATCGGCCGCCGCTTCTTCATCGACCACGGCACCGCCGTCGTCATCGGCGAGACCGTCCGCATCGGCGACGACGTGATGCTGTACCACCAGGTCACGCTGGGCTCCGTCGGCTGGTGGAAGGACCTGCGCCGCCCCTCCGGCTCGCGCCGCCACCCCGTCCTGGGCGACCGCGTCGTCATCGGCACCGGCGCCAGCGTGCTGGGCCCCGTCACCGTCGGCGCGGACTCCCGCATCGGCGCCCACTCGGTCGTCCTGGACGACCTGCCGCCGCGCAGCCGCGTCGTCGCCGCCGCCTCCGCGGCCCTCCCGCCCCTCGACACGGCGGCCCCCGCCTCCCCCGCCGTGACCGTCCCCGAAGGAACCCACACGCCATGACCGCGTACGTCGTCACCAGCGCCCCGCCGAACCCGAACGGCGACCTCCACCTCGGCCACCTCTCCGGCCCGTTCCTCGGCGCCGACGTCCTCACCCGCCACCTGCGCCAGCGCGGCCACGACGTCCGCCACGTGGGCTACTCCGACGAGCACTCCTGCTACGTGCCGCGCCGGGCCGCCGAGATCGGCTCCACCGCGTACCCGACGGCGCGGCTGTTCGGCGACCGCATGGAGGAGACGCTCTCGCTGGGCGCCATGCACCACGACTGGTTCACCCGCCCGCTCACCGACCCCGTCCACACCGAGTTCGTCCAGCGCTTCTTCCTCGACCTGTGGGAGTCCGGCGCGCTGGAGGTGCAGGAGCTGCCCGTCTTCCACTGCGGGCCCTGCGACCGCTACCTGTACGAGGCGGAGGTGCGCGGCTGCTGCCAGTTCTGCGCGGAGCCCTCCGACGGCGTCTACTGCGAGGCCTGCGGCCTCCCGCAGGACCCGGCCGGCCTCGCCGACCCGAAGTGCACCGCCTGCTGGACCGCCCCGGCGACGCGCACGCTGCGCCGCATCGTCTTCCCGCTGGAGCAGCGCCGCGGGGAGCTGGCCGCCTACTACGCCGAGGCGCAGGCCCGCGCCGAGTGGCGGCCCCGCCTGGTGGCCTACCTTCAGGGGCTGTTCGCGCGGGGCCCGCTGCCCGACACCCCGGTCAGCCGGGAGGCCGGCTACGGCATCCCCGTGCCGCTGCCCGGCTGGGAGGGCCACGTCCTCGACACCTGGTTCAGCGGCATCTGGGGCTACGCGGCCGCCACGGCCCGGCTCTCCGAGGCGAACGGCGACCGCTCGGAGTGGGAGCGGCTGTGGACCGACCCGGAGACCCGGATCGTCAACTTCATCGGCTTCGACTGCTCGTTCTCGCACGCCGTGCTGTGGCCGGCGCTGCTGCTCGCGCGGGGCGGGCTGACGCTGCCGGCGCAGGTGGTGACGAACGAGTTCTACCGGCTGGAGGGCGACAAGTTCTCCACCAGCCGCGGACACGCCATCTGGGGCGGCGAGTTCCTGCGGCGGGTCAACGCGGACGCGCTCCGCTTCCACCTGTGCCTGACCGGGCCCGAGCGGGCGCAGAACAACTTCTCCATGAAGGAGTTCGCCGACACGGTCAGCACGGTGCTGGCGGGCTCCCTGGAGCGGTGGACCGACACCGTGCTCGACCTGCTGGCCCGGGACTTCGACTCGACCGTCCCGGACGGCGCGGACGACGGGGACGGCGCGGACGGCGCGGACGACGGGGATGCCGGGGGGCCGGCCGCCGCCGAGCGGGCCGCGCTGCCCGGGCGGATCGCCGACGCCCTCGGCGCGGGGGCCTTCTCCCCGCAGCGTGCGGCCGACGTGCTGGCCACCGCGGTGGAGCGGGCCGACGCCGACCTGCGCGAGCTGGCCCTGCTCCGGGCCTCCGGCCCGCGCGCCCGGTACGCGGCACGCCTCGCCGCACACGCCGAACTCCTCGCCGCGGTCGCGGCCACGGCGGCGCCGCTGATGCCGGGCTGGTCGGCGTTCCTCGCCGAGCGGCTGGGCCTGCCGGTCGACCTGGCGACCCGCATGCCGGCCTGGCCGCAGGGCCGCCTGCTGCCCGCGGGCAGCACCCTCCCGGCGTCGGTCCCGCTGTACTTCCACGAACTGTCGTGACCGCCTCCCCCGTGTCCGCGCCCGCCGCCGCCGGTCCGCGGGAGCCGCGGCCCGCCGCGGGCGGCCTCGCGGAAGGACTGCGGCGGACGCTGCTCGGGGTGCTGGGCGCCGGGCTGCTGGTGCTGCCGGGGGTCCTCGGGCCGGTGCCCGCCGCAACCGTGGCGGCGGTGGCCGCCGCCCTGGCCGGCTGGTGCCTGCTCGTCGCCGCCGCGGGCGGCACGGACCGCGGGGGCCCGACCGCGTTCGTACGGGACCGGCTCGGCCCGCGGGCGGCCCGCGCGGCCACCGCGCTGTACTTCGGCGGCTTCGCCACCGGCCAGGCGGCCGTCGCCCTCGCCGCGGGCGGCTACGCCGCGGCCGGCTTCGCCCCGGCGGGCGACTCCGGCTGGCGGGCCCACCTGGCGGCCGCCGCCGTGCTGGCCGCGGCCGCCTGCCGCGCCTGGCTCGGCCCGCAGGGCCCCTCGCCCGCCGCCCGGCGGCTGCGGCTCGCCTCGGTGGCCGCGGTGGCCGCCGCCTGGTGGGGCCTCGGCGGTCCGCTCCCCGGCTCCGGCGCCACCGGCTGGTGGGCCGCCCTCGCGGCAGTGCCGCTGCTGTTCGGCTGGGTCGGGCTCGAAGGGGCCGTACCGTCCGCGGCCCGCCCCCGCATGCTGGCCGGAACCCTGCTCGGGCTGGCCGCCGCCGCCGCCCTGTACGCCGTACTGGCCGCCCCGCCCGGCCCGTCCGCGCCGGAGCCGCATCCCGTCGCGGCAGCCGCCCTCGGTGCGGCCGCGGCCGCGCTGTGCTGGTCGTACTGCCGGACCAACCTCCAGGCCACAGCGGCCCGTTGGACCGAACTCGGCGGCCGGTCCCGCCGCGGCGGCGTCCTCGCCGGCGCCGCCCTCGCCCTCGCCTTCCTCGCCGCCGGCGCGGCCGCCGACTGGCCCGCCGCCGTCCTGCTCGCCGGCCCCGGTACCGCAACCGCGGCCCTGTACTGCCTCATCGCCGTGGCGGCCCTGCGCCGCCCCCGTCCCAAGGAGCACACCGCATGACCACCGCCCCTCAGACCGCACCCGCCACCGCCTCCAAGGTGCTGCGCGTACCGCCCGCCGACCCCGCAGCCGCCGCCGCCCACTTCCACCGCCGCTTCACCTTCGAGGCCGACGTCGCCGACGTCCACGCCGACATCGAGTCCGGCGCCCCCGGCTTCGTCCTCGT
Source organism: Streptomyces globosus (assembly GCF_003325375.1). GTDB lineage: Bacteria > Actinomycetota > Actinomycetes > Streptomycetales > Streptomycetaceae > Streptomyces > Streptomyces globosus_A. Next base: position 6,664,043 of record NZ_CP030862.1, read on the forward strand.
CGACAGCCGCAGCGCCGAAGCCTGGGCCCAGGGACACATCCCCGGCGCCGTGCACCTGCCCACCGACGAGATCCCGGCGCGCGCCGCCGACGCCGTACCGCCCGGCAGCACCGTCGTCACCTACTGCTGGGGACCCGGCTGCAACGGCGCGACCCGCGCCGCCCACGCCTTCGCCACCGCCGGCTACCGGGTCAAGGAGATGCTCGGCGGCTACGAGTACTGGTCCCGCGAGGGCTTCCCCGTCGAGGACTCCGCCGGACTGCGCCGCTCCGCCCCCGACCCGCTGACCGCCCCCGCCGCCGAAGGCGCCGCCTGCGGCTGCTGACGCGGACGGCGCGCGCCGGGACGTCAGAGCAGACCCTGCTCGACGGCCCGCTGCCCCAGCTGGAACCGGCTGTGCGCGTCCAGCCTCTCCATCAACTCGGAGATCAGCCGCCGCTCGCTGCGCAGGGAGATCCCCAGCCGGCGGGCGGCGGCCTCGTCGGTGTAGCCCTGCGCAAGAAGCCGCAGCAGTTCGCGCGGCTGCGAACCCGGATCGTCCAGGCTCCGCCGCGGCGGCTCCCCGAACGGCAGCGCCGTCTCCCACACCGAGTCGAACAGGGCGCAGAACGCGGCGACCGCCCCCGGCTCCCGCAGCAGCACCGCGCCCAGCGCACTGTCGGCGGGGTCGATCGGCAGCAGCGCGAACTCCCGGTCGGCGATGACCATCCGCATCGGCAGCGAGGGCACCGTCCGCACCTCGCCGCCCCGTTCGGTCAGCCAGCGCGCGTGCTCCAGGCTGGCCGGGTCGTTGCGGATCGCGTCCTGGTAGACGGTGCGGATCTTCACCCCGCGCGCGATGAGCTCCTCGGTGATCGGCTCGCTGGCCCTGAACTGGGCAGCGGGCACGGGCCCTCCGGGATGGAAGCTGATCGACTCACGGCGGGTGCGGGACGACAGCTCGCTCAGCTTGGCCCGGACGGCCTCGACTCCCAGGAACCGCTCCGCCTCGTGCGCGGGCGGCGCCGGGTGCAGTTCGGCGTACTGCGACAGCAGCGCGCTTGCCGCGGCCTGGCTCTCGGCGAGCGCCCGGTGCCGCTGGGCGATCTCCGCCTGCTGGTGCGCGAGCAGCGAGTCCAGGGCCGCCTTCGGGTTGACGACGCGCAGCCGTCCGTCACTGCGCCAGGAGGGCGCCAGCAGCGACAGCCGGGTCAGCTCCTCCAGGTCGCCGCGTACGTCGTCCTCCGGACGGCCCAGTTCGGCGGCGGCAGCGGCGACGGCGAGATCCGGCCGTTTGAGGATGAGCCGGTAGAGCGCGTCCGAGCGCTCGGTCAGCCCGAGAGAAACCAACAAAGGGAGCCCCCCAGCTCGCGGTTCGGAGCGGCAGCACGGCTGTTGCACCGACAACGCTGGCGGCAGGATGCGCGGCCCTCCGAGGGCCGATCTTGCACCCAGGATTGTCCATACCAGCCATGGCCCGCACAAACACCGTCCATCACGCGGACAGGACCGCCGGACATACCGTCACCCATCGGCGTGCCGCGGCGGAGAGGGCTGTTGGCAGAGATGTGTCAGAGCGCTTTGTGCCACCGCCGAACCGGCGACAGCGGCCCGCCCGCTCGGCACGATGGCGGCACGCCGGAGCGCAGGATCCGGCCAACCGCCATCATCCCCACGGTCCGATAAGAGGCATCGACACCATGCGCCGCACGCTCGCCACCCTCGCCACCGCCACCGCCGCTGCTCTGATCGCCGTCGCCGGCGTGAACGGCACCGGCCGGGCCTCCGCACCGGAATCCCCCGCGGACCCGGCCCACCGCGTGGTCGCCGAGCCCGGCTGGTCGGCCCCCGCCCCGCGCGACCCGGGCTGGTCCTGACCACACGAAAGCGCCCCGCACGGTCGAAACCGCGCGGGGCGCTCCCCGGCTGTAGGCCATGTCGGACTCGAACCGACAACCAACGGATTAAAAGTCCGCTGCTCTGCCAATTGAGCTAATGGCCCTCACTGCCCACGCCAGAGCATAGCCGGACCGCGCCCGTCAGCCGATCGGGTATCGACCGACCGGCCCCGTCGGATACGGCAAGAGCTGCTCGGCGGCGGGTTCTTGGCGGGTTCCGGGACGGCGACAGGCCCCCGCGGCGGTGCCGTGGGGGCCTGTCGGGCGTTCTCAGTGCCGGGGATCAGCCGTTGCGCTTCCAGCGCGGCTTGTCGTCGCGGCGGCCGCCGAAGGAGCCGGACGGGCGGTTGTCGTCGCGGCGGCCGTACGGGCGGTCGCCGCCACCGGAGCGGAAGCCGCCGGAGGGCCGGTCGTCGCGGCGGAAGCCGCCACGGTCGCCACCACGGTCACCCCGGTCGTCCCGGCGGAACCCACCGCGGTCGCCGCCGCGGTCGTCGCGGTTGAAGGACGGGCGGTCGTCACGGCGGAAGCCACCACGGTCACCCCGGTCGTCACGGCGGAAGCCACCACGGTCGCCACCACGGTCACCGCGGTCGTCGCGGTTGAAGGACGGGCGGTCGTCGCGGCGGAAGCCGCCACGGTCGCCACCACGGTCACCCCGGTCGTCCCGGCGGAACCCACCGCGATCGCCGCCGCGGTCGTCGCGGTTGAAGGACGGGCGGTCGTCGCGGCGGAAGCCGCCACGGTCGCCACCACGGTCACCCCGGTCGTCCCGGCGGAACCCACCGCGGTCGCCACCGCGGTCGTCGCGGTTGAAGGACGGGCGGTCGTCGCGGCGGAAGCCGCCACGGTCGCCACCACGGTCACCCCGGTCATCACGGCGGAAGCCGCCGCGGTCGCCGCGGTCGCCACCGCGGTCGCCGCGCTCACCGCGGTCGTCGCGGCGCTCGGTGCGCTCCCGGCGCTCCTCGGCCGCCGCGGCGGCGGCGACCTGGGCGGCCACCTCGGCCTGGGCGGCCTCGGCCGCCTCGGCGATCGCGGTGTCCGGGTCCTCGCCGCGCTCGCGGGCGGAGCGGGCGACGAGGCGGTCGGCCTCCTCGCGCAGCTCGGCGGCGCGGCGGGTCATGCGCTCCAGGCGGCGGGTCAGCTCGGCGACCTCGCGCTCGGCCTGCTTGGCGGCGTTGTTCGCGGAGTCGGCCTGGACCTCGGTCAGCGAGCGGGCGCCGGTGATCTCGGCGACCTCCGGGTCGAAGGCGCCGGCGCCCTGCACGATGTGGCGCGAGGCCTCGACGCCGGCGTCCTCCATCAGGCGGAAGATCTGGCGCCGCTGGTGCGGCAGCGCCAGGGAGACGACGACACCGGACTTGCCGGCGCGGGCGGTGCGGCCCGAGCGGTGCAGGTAGTCCTTGTGGTCGCCGGCCGGGTCCACGTTCAGGACCAGGTCGATGCCGTCGACGTGGATGCCGCGGGCGGCGACGTCGGTGGCGACGAGGGCGTTGACGTAGCCGTCCTTGAAGTCGGCGAGGACGCGGGTACGGGCGCCCTGCGTCATGCCGCCGTGCAGCGCGTCCGCCTTCACGCCGGCCTCGACGAGCTGCTCGGCGATGCGGTCGGCGCCCAGCTGGGTGCGGACGAAGATGATGGTGCGGCCCTTGCGGGCGGCGATCGCGGCCGTGACGGGGGCCTTGTCCTTCGGCTTCACGACGAGGACGTGGTGCGACATGGTCGTGACGTTGCCCTGGGCGCTGTCGACCTCGTGGCTGACGGGGTCGGTGAGGTAGCGCTTGACCAGGGTGGAGATCTCGTTCTCCATCGTGGCGGAGAACAGCATGCGCTGGCCGCCGGCCGGGACCTGGTCCAGGAGCTCGGTGACCTCGGGCAGGAAGCCCAGGTCGGACATCTGGTCGGCCTCGTCGAGGACCGCGACCTGGACGTCCTCCAGGGAGCAGGCGCCGCGGTTGATGATGTCGCGCAGGCGGCCCGGGGTGGCGACGAGGATGTCGACGCCGCGCTCCAGGGCGTAGATCTGGTTGCCCATGCTGGTGCCGCCGCAGACGACCTTCATCTTCAGGCCGAGCACGTCGCCGTAGGGCTGGAGGGCGTCCGCGACCTGCATCGCGAGCTCGCGGGTCGGGGTGAGGATGACCGCGCGGGGCTTCTTCTTGTCGGTCGTGCCGCCCGCCAGGCGCGCCAGGGTCGGCAGGCCGAAGGAGAGGGTCTTGCCGGAGCCGGTGCGGCCGCGGCCGAGGATGTCCTTGCCGGCCAGGGCGTCCGGGATGGTCGCGGCCTGGATCGGGAACGGGACGGTGACACCGTTCTGGGCGAGCTTGCGGACGACGCCCTCGGGCAGGCCCAGGTCGGCGAAGGTGGTCTCGGGCTCGTCGTCGGACTCGGCGTCGCGGTCGCCCGCCACGTCGGCCTCGAGGGCCTCGATGATCTCGTCGGCCTCGGCGGCCTCCATGGCCTCCGTCACCACGAGGGCCTCGACGGCGTCCACGATCTCGTGGGAGTCGTTCTCGGGCATGACGGCACGGTCAGAACTGGAAATGGACATGCGAAATGCGAAACCTTCCGGAGTCTCGGCACGCGCCCAAACTCCGTGAATCGCAATTCGACCGCCTCAATGCGGTCAGCCACGGCTAGGGAGAAACGCGCCACGCGGCGCGCTTCGGATCGGCGCCGGGCAATGGGATCAAACGATCTATAACCATACGCACCTCCTGGGGGGTCTGGCAAGTCGTTCTCGCCCGATCCGTCCTGACCTGGGGAGATCGGCCCGCGGGGCCGCCGCGGCGACGCCTCAGCCGCTGGGCGAGGGCGTCGGCTCGGGCTGCGGCGGAGTGGGCGTGGGGGCCGGGGGTGTGTGGGGCGGCTCCGGGGTCGGCGACTGCGCCGGCGGCGTGGGCTTCGCCCCGCCGGAGCCGCCGGAACCGCCGGAACCACCGCTTCCGCCGGGGCCCGGAGGCGGCTCCTGGGGTCCCTGCCCGCCCGCACCGCCCCCCGGCCCGGCCGACGGCGACGGCGCCCCGGGCCGCCCCGCCGGCGCATCCGGGCTGGCCGAAGCCCCCGTCGCGCCCGACGCCTTGCCGTCCTCGCCTGGCTTGCCCGCCTGGACCCCCGCGGAGGCCCTGCCGCCCTGCCCCGCCTCGTGGGACCCCGCCCCCCGCCGGGACGCGGCACCCCGGCCCGCCTCGGCGGCCTGCTTGCCGCCCGGCGAGGCGGACGGCCCCGGCTTCGCGGCGTCCCCGCCGACGCTCATGCAGCCCGCCGTGGCCGCGACCGCGAGCGCGGTGACGGCCAGGCGGAGGGAAGCGGACAACTGGCGCACGGTGCACCTCCGGGTGGGCGGTCAGAGTCCGCGGTGAGCGGGTCGATGTGCCCAACTCCCTTTGCCCCGCAAGGGACACGCCCCGGACGGACACCCGCCGGGAACCGGCCGCCCGCCTGCGACCCGGCCCGCCGAAGGCGCCCGGCCCCGCGCCCGCGCCTCCCTCAGCCCCACAGCCCGGCCGCCGCCTGCGACCCCAGCGCCACCGCCCCGAACCCGACCAGCACCGAGCCCGCCGCGTTCGCCGCGGCCGGCCCGCACCGCCCCCGCTCCGCCAGGCGCAGCGTCTCGTACGAGAACGTCGAGTACGTGCTCAGCGCCCCGCACAGCCCCGTCCCCAGCAGCAGCTGCCACCCCTCCGAAGCCGCCCCCGCCAGCACCGCCCCCGTCAGCAGCCCGAGCAGCAGGCAGGCGGCCGCGTTCACCGCGAACGTCCCCCACGGGAACACCGAGTCGTGCCGCGCCTGCACCGCCCGGTCCGCCAGGTACCGCAGCGGCGCCCCGACGGCCGCACCCGCCGCCACCAGCAGCCAGTTCACCCGCGGCCTCCGCCCACCGCGCGCCGCGTCACCGAGGCCGCCGCCCACACCGCGCCGAGCGCCGCCGCGAGCGTGGCCCCGGCGTACGCCGCCGCGCGCCCTGCCTCGCCCGCCGCCCACAGCCGGGTGAAGTCCCCCGCGTACGTGGAGAACGTGGTGAACCCGCCGAGCACACCGGTCCCCGCGAACGGCCGCAGCAGCGGGTGCGGCGGCGTCCGCCCGCCCTCGGCGATCAGGACCATCAGCACCCCGATCAGCGCACTGCCGGCCGCGTTCGTCCAGAACACCGCCCACGGGAAGCCCGCCTGGCCCGCAGGCCACAGCAGCGCCAGCCCGTACCGGGCCGACGCCCCCAGGGCGCCGCCCGCAGCGACCGCCGCGAGGACCGGCCCCAGCGGCTCGGCGCGCTGCGCCGGCACGTGCAGGTCGACGTCCGGGTCGACCGGGCCGACCACCGGGCGGACCCGGCCGGCGCCGTCCCCGGCCGGACCGCTCACCCGTAGCCCAGGGCGTGCAGCCGGGCATCGTCGATGCCGAAGTGGTGGGCGATCTCGTGGACCACGGTGATCTCCGTCTCCGCGATCACGTCCTCCCGGTCCTCGCACATCCGCAGGGTCGGGTTGCGGTAGACGGTGATCCGGTCCGGCAGCACGCCCGCGTACCACTCACCGCGCTCCGTCAGCGGAGTCCCCTCGTAGAGGCCGAGCAGCTCCGGGTCGTCCGCGGGCGGCTCGTCCTCGACGAACACCGCCACGTTGTCCATCAGCCGCGTCAGCTCCGGCGGGATGCGGTCCAGGGCCTCGGCGACGAGCTCCTCGAACTCCTCGCGTGTCATCTCCAGCACCCGGTCATTGTCCCTCCGCACCGGGCGCACGCAGCCTGCCGGGGGAAACCGTTTTGGCGTTACCTCCCCGCATCCCATATGCTTCTCACGTCCCCGACGCGCTGGAAAGCGCCCCGGCGGGCCTTTAGCCCTCATCGTCTAGTGGCCCAGGACGCCGCCCTTTCAAGGCGGTAGCACGGGTTCGAATCCCGTTGGGGGTACGCATTACCGTGTGCAAGACTTGTCTCGCACACTGCATGGTCCTGTGGAGCAGTTGGTTAGCTCGCCACCCTGTCAAGGTGGAGGTCGCGGGTTCAAGTCCCGTCAGGATCGCTGAGGCCGGAAACGGTCTCGTGGCTGGGTAGCTCAGTTGGTACGAGCGATCGCCTGAAAAGCGATAGGTCGCCGGTTCGACCCCGGCCCCAGCCACAAAAGGAAGGCCCCGTCCACCGGACGGGGCCTTCCGCGTCATTCCCGCGCCTCCGCCGGCTCCGACGCGCCCTCCCCGGCAGCCGCGGCCGGGCCGCCGCGCAGCCGGCGCACCAGCACCACCGCGAGGGCCCCCGCCGCGGCCACGCCGAGCAGCACCGCGTCCGGCACCGCGCCCGCGATCTCCCGCACCCGCTGCTCCACCGCGAACGAATCGTCCACGTCCAGCAGCCCCGGCAGCGCGCTCGCCCCGTCGTACGCCAGGAACAGCGCCCCCAGCAGGACGAAGAACAGCCCCGAAAGCAGCGACGTGCTGTGCACCTCGAGCCGCCCCAGGCGGACGGGCCGGCCGCGCAGCAGGCGCCGCCGCCCCAGGTCGAAGCGCTCCCACAGCAGGGCCAGCACGAAGAGCGGCACGGCCATCCCCAGCGCGTACACCGCGAGCAGCAGCCCCCCGTAGACCGGGCTGCCGCCGAGGGCCGCCACCGTCAGCACGCTCCCCAGGATCGGCCCGGCGCAGAAGCCGGCCAGCCCGTACACGGCGCCCAGCGCGTACACCGACAGCGCGGTCGTCGGCCGGATCCGCCCCGACAGCTCCGAGAGCCGCCGCGGCGCGAAGCCCCTGCCGAGGACCTGCGCGATGCCCAGCGCGATGATCAGCCAGCCGCCCGCCAGGACGAGGGCGTCCCGGTGGCCGTGGAAGAACCGGCCGGCCGTCGAGGACGCCGCGCCGAGCGGGACGAGGGTCGTGGCCAGGCCCGCGTAGAAGATCCCGGTCCGCGCCAGCAGCCGGGACGGGGAGTCGATCGAGTACGCGAAGAACGCCGGCAGCAGCAGCGCGCTGCACGGGCTGAGCAGCGCCAGCAGCCCGCCGAGCAGGGCGGCCAGGTAGCCGATGCCCGTCACCGGGCCGCCTCCGCCTTCGCCCCGTCGATCACCGCGGCGAAGGCGCCGTACGGCTGGGCGCCGGCGATCGGGCGGCCGTTGACCAGGAAGGACGGGGTCGAGGCGACGCCGATGCGGCTCCCCTCCTCCCGGTCCCGGGCCAGCGCCGCCGCGGCTGCCTCGCCGGCCATGTCCCGGGAGAAGCGCTCCAGGTCGGGGACGCCGGCCTCGCGGGCCAGCTCCAGCAGGCGCTCCGCGCCGAAGCCCTTCTCCTTGGCGCCGGGCGCGTACGCGGCGGCATGGAACTGCTGGAAGCGGTCCTGCTGCCCGGCGGCCCAGGCAGCCTTCGCCGCGGCCTCGGACTCCTCGCCGAAGATCGGGAAGTTGCGCCACTCGATGCGCAGCGTGCCGTCCTCGACGTACTTGCGGATCAGCTCGGGCTCGGTGTCCCGGGCGAACTTGCCGCAGTAGCCGCACTTGAAGTCGGAGTACTCGATCAGCACGACCGGGGCGTCCTGCCGGCCGACGGCGAGCCGGTCGCCGGCCTCGCGGCGCGCGAGCTTCAGCAGCTCGGCGCGGGCGCCGGAGTCCTCGGACCGCGGCTGCGACACCGCGCCGCCGCCCCGCGCCGGGCGGTCGTCGGGGGCGGTGGCCTGCCAGGACGCCAGCCCCAGCGCGGCCGCGGCGAGGACGACGCCCGCGCAGGCCAGCACCGTCTTGCCGGTGGAGCGGGAGGAGGGTCGGGAAGGGCGGGTGGAGGAAGGCATACGGGTGCTCCGGACGAGGTGGTGGACAGGGAGGGCGGCAGTCCGGCCGCTCGGGCCGGGCGGGCGTCCTCCTACACCCGCATCACGGAGAGCTCCAGCGGCCCGGGAGCGGGCCGGTCGGGGGCGCGCGCCCCGCCCGGCGGCCCGGACACGGCGCAGGCGGCGGGCGGCGCGCAGCCGGGGAGGGGGCGGGCGCAGCCGGCGAGTACCTGGTCGGCCTGCGCGCCGGCGCGGGCCGGCACGGCCGGCACCCGCTCGGGCCCCGCGGGCCCCGGCCCGCACCGCGGCCCCCGCCCGGAAGCGTCGGCACCGGCCCGCTGCCGGGCGGCTGAGGCCCGTACGGCCTCGGCCCCGTCGGCGGCGCCGGCGGACACCCGCCCGGCACCGTCCGCGGAGACCCGGTCGAAGGCCCGGTCGAAGGCCCGGTCGAAGGCCCGGCCGGAGGGAGCCGGACCGGCCGCCTGCCCGGCGGGCGCCGCGCCTCCCGCGACCACGCAGAACAGCGCCAGCAGCGCCGCGAGCAGCACGCCGCCCGCGCACCGGTGCGCGCTGCTCGGCATACGTGGGGCCTCTCACGCGGGAAGGGACGGGGGATCGTCCCGAAATGGTACGGCTCCCCCCGACAAATGCGTTCGCCACCCGGCGCACCGGGGTGAGATCCTCGAGCAGGTATGTCTACTTCCTTCGCCGCCCTGCAGACGCTTCTCGGTGAGATCTCCCTCCGCGACGCGCACCGCCTCGGCCGCCGCCTCGAAGGCGCCCGCCGCATCCGCAAGCCCGAGGCCAGGCAGGCCGTGCTCGACGAGATCGCCGCGGAGGCCGAGAAGGCCGCCGCGCGGCTGGCCGGCCGCGCCTTGCGCAAGCCCGAGGTCACCTACCCCGAGAACCTGCCCGTCAGCCAGAAGAAGGACGAGATCGCCGAGGCGATACGCGACCACCAGGTCGTGATCGTCGCCGGTGAGACCGGTTCCGGCAAGACCACGCAGATCCCGAAGATCTGCATGGAGCTGGGCCGCGGCGTCCGCGGCATGATCGGGCACACCCAGCCCCGCCGCCTCGCGGCCCGCACGGTCGCCGAGCGGATCGCCGAGGAGCTGAAGTGCGAGATCGGCGGCACGGTCGGCTGGAAGGTCCGCTTCACCGACCAGGTCGACCCGGACGCGACCTTCGTGAAGCTGATGACGGACGGCATCCTCCTCGCGGAGATCCAGACCGACCGCGAGCTGCGCGCCTACGACACGATCATCATCGACGAGGCCCACGAGCGGTCCCTGAACATCGACTTCCTGCTGGGCTACCTCTCCCAGCTGCTGCCCCGGCGCCCCGACCTCAAGGTCGTGATCACCTCCGCGACCATCGACCCGGAGCGCTTCTCCCGCCACTTCGGCGACGCCCCGATCGTCGAGGTCAGCGGCCGCACGTTCCCCGTGGAGGTCCGCTACCGGCCGCTGCTGGAGGAGGACTCCGAGGAGAGCGACCGCGACCAGATCACCGCCATCTGCGACGCCGTGGACGAGCTCCAGGCGGAGGGGCCGGGCGACATCCTGGTCTTCCTCTCCGGCGAGCGCGAGATCCGCGACACCGCGGACGCGCTGATCAAGAAGAAGCTGCGCTTCACGGAAGTCCTGCCGCTGTACGCCCGCCTCTCGCACGCCGAGCAGCACCGGGTCTTCCAGCAGCACACCGGCCGCCGCATCGTCCTGGCCACGAACGTCGCCGAGACCTCGCTGACCGTCCCGGGCATCAAGTACGTCATCGACCCGGGCACCGCCCGCATCTCCCGCTACAGCCACCGCACCAAGGTCCAGCGCCTGCCGATCGAGCGGATCTCGCAGGCCAGCGCCAACCAGCGCAAGGGCCGCTGCGGCCGTACCAGCGACGGCATCTGCATCCGGCTGTACTCCGAGGACGACTTCGACGCCCGCCCGGAGTTCACCGACGCCGAGATCCTCCGCACCAACCTCGCCTCCGTCATCCTCCAGATGACCGCGGCCGGGCTCGGGGAGATCGAGAAGTTCCCCTTCATCGACCCGCCGGACCACCGCAACATCCGCGACGGCGTCCAGCTCCTCCAGGAGCTCGGCGCCCTCGACCCGGCCGAGAAGGACCCCCGCAAGCGGCTCACCCCGCTCGGCCGCAAGCTCTCCCAGCTGCCCGTCGACCCGCGGCTGGCCCGCATGGTCCTGGAGGCCGACCGCAACGGCTGCGTCCGCGAGGTCATGGTCATCGCCGCCGCGCTGTCGATCCAGGACCCGCGCGAGCGCCCGTCCGACAAGCAGACCCAGGCCGACCAGCACCACGCCCGCTTCAAGGACGAGACCAGCGACTTCCTGTCGTTCCTGAACCTGTGGCGCTACATCCGGGAGCAGCAGAAGGAGCGCGGCTCCTCCTCCTTCCGCCGGATGTGCAAGCAGGAGTACCTGAACTTCCTGCGGATCCGCGAGTGGCAGGACGTCTACTCGCAGCTGCGCACGGTCGCGAAGGGCATGGGCATCCACGTGAACGAGGCGGACGCCTCCGAGCAGCACGTACACGTGTCGCTGCTCGCCGGCCTGCTGTCGCACATCGGCCTGAAGGACACCGACAAGAACGAGTACCTGGGCGCCCGGAACGCCAAGTTCGCGATCTTCCCGGGCTCGGCGCTCTTCAAGAAGCAGCCGAAGTTCGTGATGTCCGCCGAGCTGGTGGAGACCTCCCGGCTGTGGGCGCGGGTCAACGCCAGGGTGGAGCCCGAGTGGGTCGAGCCGCTGGCCGGGCACCTGCTCAAGCGCACGTACAGCGAGCCGCACTGGGAGAAGGACCAGGCCGCCGTGATGGCGTACGAGAGGGTCACGCTGTACGGCGTGCCGATCGTCGCCCAGCGGAAGGTCAACTACGGGCGGATCGACCCGGAGGCCTCGCGCGAGCTGTTCATCCGCCACGCCCTCGTCGAGGGGGACTGGCGCACCCACCACAAGTTCTACGCCGACAACCGCAAGCTGCTGACCGAGGTCGAGGAGCTGGAGAACCGGGCGCGGCGCCGCGACATCGTCGTCGACGACGAGACCCTCTTCGACTTCTACGACCAGCGGATCCCCGAGCACGTGGTGTCGGGGGCGCACTTCGACTCCTGGTGGAAGCACAAGCGCCGCGAGGAGCCCGAACTCCTCGACTTCGAGCGCGAGATGCTGCTGACGGAGAAGGCCGCCGGCGTCACCAAGGCCGACTACCCCGACTCCTGGCGGCAGGGGCAGCTGAAGTTCCGGGTCACCTACCAGTTCGAGCCGGGCGCGGACGCGGACGGCGTGACCGTCCACATCCCGCTCCAGGTGCTCAACCAGGTCACCTCCGAGGGCTTCGACTGGCAGATCCCGGGCCTGCGGGAGGAGGTGGTGACCGAGCTGATCCGGTCGCTGCCCAAGCCGATCCGCCGCCACTACGTGCCCGCGCCGAACTACGCGGCCCGCTTCCTGGACACGGCGGCGCCCCTCCAGGAGCCCCTGGCGGCCACGCTGGCGCGCGAACTGCACCGGATGGTGGGCGTCCCGGTCACCGCGGACGACTTCGACCCCTCCCGGATCCCCGATCACCTGAAGATCACCTTCCGGATCGTTGACGAGCGGCGCCGGAAGGTCGCGGAGGACAAGGACCTGGAGGCGCTGCGCCTCAGGCTCAGGCCGAAGGCCCGCCAGGCCCTCTCCCAGGCCGCCGCGGCCACCGCCGAGCGGTCGGGCGGGGAGTCGGTGGAGCGCTCCGGGCTGGCGGACTGGACGATCGGCACCCTGGCCCGGGTCTTCGAGACCCGGCGGGCCGGCCAGCCCGTGAAGGCGTACCCGGCGCTGGTCGACGAGGGGGCGAGCGTCGCCGTACGCCTCTTCGACACCGAGGCCGAGCAGCAGCAGGCGATGTGGCTGGGCACGCGCCGGCTGATCCTGCTGAACCTCCCGGTGAACGCCGCCAAGTTCGCCTCGGACCGGCTCAGCAACCAGCAGAAGCTGTCCCTGTCGCGCACCCCGCACGGCTCCGTGCAGGCCCTGTTCGACGACTGCGCGACGGCCGCCGCGGACAAGCTGATCGCCGACCACGGCGGCCCCGCCTGGGACGAGGCGGGCTACCGCAGGCTGTACGAGGCCGTGCGCGCCGACCTGGTGGACACGACCGTCCGCACGGTCGGGCAGGTGCAGCAGGTCCTGGCGGCGTGGCAGGCCTGCGAACGGCGTCTGAAGGGCACGCAGAGCCCGGCCCTGCTGGCGAACCTCCAGGACGTCAGGGCGCAGCTGGCGGCCCTCATGCCGCCCGGCTTCGTGACCCTGACCGGGCTGCGGCGGCTGCCGGACCTGATGCGGTACCTGGTGGCGGCCGACCGCCGGCTCCAGCAGATGCCGACGGCCGTCCAGCGGGACACCACGCGCATGCAGAAGGTCCACGAGATGCAGGACGAGTACGCCTGGCTGCTGGAGCAGCTGCCCAAGGGCCGGCCGGTGCCGGAGGCGGTCACGGACATCCGCTGGATGATCGAGGAGCTCCGGGTCAGCTACTTCGCGCACTCGCTGGGGACGGCGTACCCGGTCTCCGACAAGCGCATCGTGAAGGCGGTGGACGCGGCGGCTCCGTGACGGGGCGCCCGCCGGTTCGACGCACCCCCCGGGCTCATGTACAGTCTGATGCGCAGCCAGGCACGAAAACGGCTGCACATCGAGGTCCTGTGGAGCAGTTGGTTAGCTCGCCACCCTGTCAAGGTGGAGGTCGCGGGTTCAAGTCCCGTCAGGATCGCAGCAGGAGAAGGGCCCGCATCCCCGCCGGATGCGGGCCCTTCCGCATGTCCGCGTCCGCTGCGCACCCGCGGGCGGGCTCGCGTGCCGCGCCGCCGGGGGTCACCGCCCGCCCGGGAGGCAACGGCCGGTACTTCACCCGTTCGGCCGACCGAATTCACCCGTCTGCCCTCCGCGGGTGCAATCCTCCGCCTAAATCACCCCTCGGGCGAGACCGCTCTGCGCGGGACATCCCTTTACGGGCGCATTGCCTCCCACACAAGGGTCACAGCCTGTGACAGGAGTCACCACACGAGTTTTCGGTACCCGCACTTTTATCGCACCCATACGTCGGCTCAATTTAATATGTGCAATGGCACCTCCCCGGGGAGGCCGGCGCGACCGCGGCTGCCGCCCTGCCCGCGGGCACAAAAAAGATCGCGCTGGACCCGGCGGAGTCCAGCGCGACCGAACGGCCGGGCACCTGTTGGGGCAGGTCCGGCCGAATGAAGCACAGTGGGTTTCACCGGATTGGGGGATCCGATGCCTACCCGTTCAAAGCGGGGTGATGAACGCGACCTCAGGCCTCGCTGCGCTGCTGCGGAATTCCCGCGAGCAGGGCGCGGACCTCGGCCTCGCGGTAGCGGCGGTGCCCACCCAGGGTGCGGATGGACGTCAGCTTGCCGGCCTTGGCCCAGCGGGTCACCGTCTTCGGGTCCACGCGGAACATCGTGGCGACCTCAGCCGGGGTCAGCAGCGGCTCGGCATCAGGGGTGCGAGCGGTCATGAGCGGCCTCCTCGGGAGAACCGAACCATCTCGGTTCTTTCCTCTAAATTCTGCACCTTGGCCCGCGTTGCCCGAAATGGACATACGCGGGCCGAGTCGGTTATAGGACGAACGGCTTGTCCTCGGCACTACAACTACACCATCCGTCCAGCCGCGACGGCCAAACCGACGGAATTGCCCTCCGAGGTGTTCATCAGCGGTCGGAAGCCGATGGACCGCCCCATAGCGGACAGTCACCCCACTGTAACGATCAGTCACAGAGCGATCAGGAGTCCTCCGGACCCCCCGTAGCGTGCAATGCCGAGCATTCCGCCCTCAGTTGGGCGGAAGGAACCCTCCCCGGACTCCTTGTCCTATTTTGGCACGAGGGTAGGGGAACGGCGCAAGGGTGTGTTTAGTGCAGTCCGTCACGCTTGAGACAATGGCCCGGATCGGGACGTAGGTCCCGCCCGTTCGCCCCGAATACGGGTTCGCAGCCTCCCCCTAGTTGGCGAACAGTCTCTCCCGTACCGCCCGCCAGCGCTCCCCCAATTCCGCGTACGCCTCCGCCGCCCCGGCCGCGTCCCCGGACCGCAGCGCCGCCATCCCCGCCGCGACGTCGCGGGCCGACCGGTCCGCCGCCAGCCGCTCCGCCGGCAGCGCGTGCACCAGCCCGCCGTAGTCGAGTTCGACCATCGAGCGCGGATGGAACTCCTCCAGCCAGCTGCCGACCCCGACCAGCCCGTCGGCGAGCATCTCGTACCCCTCCGCCTCGCGCAGCGTCCGCAGCGCCCGGGCCAGCCGCCGCCGCGCCTGGACCATCGGCGTCCGGTACCGCAGCCGCTCGCCCGGCAGGTACTCCCGCTCATCGTCCGCCACCAGCACGAACCAGCGCAGTGGCACCTGCCACACCGAGCTGCGGATCCACGGCCGCGCGTCCGGGTTCCGCTCACGCCAGCGCTCGTACTCCTCGGCCGCCCGCCGCCGCGACTCCGGGGGCAGCGCCGCGTCCAGCACCGGAGCCGGGAACTCCTCGACGAGCTCCTTCAGCGCCAGCCAGCCCCGCAGCCGCGTCCGCCACGGGCAGACCAGCAGCACCCCGTCCACCTCCGCCGTGAAGGCGTCCGAGCTCTCGCGCCGCGGCACCCCCGCCACCGGGACGCGCACCAACTCCGCCAGCGAACGGCGCAGTTCGTCCTGGGCCGTGGGCCCCGCCCCGCGCCGGGCGTACGCCGCCCAGTGCGTGCGCTCCGGCTCGGCGAAGGCCCCCAGCGGCTCGTAGACCCGCAGGTAGGAGGCGTACGGGACGGTCGGCGCCGGGCGCTCGGACGGCGGCCGGGGGTCGCGGGATGCACTCACGCTTCCGTACTCCCCCGCCCCGCCCGGGCCTACTCCGCCCGCCGCGCGGACCGGCCCCGGCGGCAGCGGAGCGCCGCCCCGTACTCCGGGAGTGTTCCGATCCCCGGACAGGGGGTCTGCCGGCGGCGCTTTGGACTTACTCTGCTCCCAGCACGCCCTCCCCCACCCGCAGGGCGGGCGTCATTCCGCCGCATCTCTTCCATGGGAGTCACCACCGTGACCGAAATGACCGACGGCGTCCTGCACACCCTGTTCCGCACGGAGCAGGGCGGCCACGAGCAAGTCGTGCTGTGCCAGGACCGGGCCACCGGACTCAAGGCCGTCATCGCCATCCACTCCACCGCCCTGGGCCCCGCCCTCGGCGGCACGCGCTTCCACGCGTACGCCTCCGACGAGGAGGCCGTCCTCGACGCGCTGAACCTCTCGCGCGGCATGTCCTACAAGAACGCCATGGCCGGCCTCGGCCTCGGCGGCGGCAAGGCCGTCATCATCGGCGACCCGGACGTCATCAAGACCGAGGAGCTCCTGCTGGCCTACGGCCGCTTCGTGGAGTCCCTCGGCGGCCGCTACGTCACCGCCTGCGACGTCGGCACCTACGTCGCCGACATGGACGTCGTCGCCCGCGAGACCCGCTGGGCCACCGGCCGCTCCCCCGAGAACGGCGGCGCCGGCGACTCCTCCGTCCTCACCGCCTTCGGCGTCTTCCAGGGCATGCGCGCCAGCGCCCAGCACCTGTGGGGCGACCCGACCCTGCGCGGCCGCAAGGTCGGCGTGGCCGGCGTCGGCAAGGTCGGCCACTACCTGGTCGAGCACCTCCTGGAGGACGGCGCCGAGGTCGTGATCACGGACGTCCGCGAGGAGTCCGTCCGCCGCATCCTCGACAAGCACCCGCAGGTCGTCGCCGTCGCCGACACGGACGCGCTGATCCGCACCGAGGGCCTGGACATCTACGCCCCCTGCGCGCTCGGCGGCGCCCTCAACGACGACACCGTCCCGGCGCTGACCGCCACGATCGTCTGCGGCGCGGCGAACAACCAGCTCGCCCACCCCGGCATCGAGAAGGACCTCGCGGACCGCGGGATCCTCTACGCCCCGGACTACGTGGTCAACGCGGGCGGCGTCATCCAGGTCGCCGACGAGCTCCACGGCTTCGACTTCGACCGCTGCAAGGCGCAGGCCACGAAGATCTTCGACACCACGCTCGAAATCTTCGCACGTGCGAAGTCGGACGGCATTCCGCCGGCCGCCGCCGCCGACCGCATCGCCGAGCAGCGCATGGCGGACGCCCGCGCCGCCAAGGCGGCGAAGGCCTCCTGACCCCTGACGGGCGCACCCGCCGGGGCGCGGCGAGACGGAACTCACTGCGCTTCGGCGGGTCGCCCGCCGGGAAAGAGTTAAAATCGCAGCTGACCAGCGAGGACGGGGCGCCTCGGTGGTCCTGCACCGGGGCGCGTGATGCGGGCGGCGTACCGTATGGCCGCGGAAGCAGGTACCGTTAAACCCCTACGGACGGTCTCTCCGAGGAGAGCCCGCTCCGAACCATGAACGCGTGTCAGACTCTGGGGCCGTCGAGCCCCGTCACCGAGGGGGTCGAGCCATGGGGCGCGGCCGGGCCAAGGCCAAGCAGACGAAGGTCGCCCGCCAGCTGAAGTACAACAGCGGCGGCACTGACCTTGCGCGTCTGGCCAACGAGCTGGGCGCATCGCCGACGGCGCCGCTGCTGCCTGTCAGCGAGCCGGTCGACGTCGATGACGAGCTGGACGACGACGACCCGTACGCCAAGTACGCGGAGATGTACAACGACGACGACGAGGACGAGGACGACGAGTCCGGCCCGTCCGCGCAGCGTCGCGGCGCTTGACGCCTACGCCGTAGCCGGCCACCCACGCGGCCGAGCAGCTGCAACAGCACAGGAAACCCGGTCCGGGGCCCCGCCCCGGACCGGGTTTCCGTGCGTCTTTCAGCTCGCGTAGGAGCCGGTCAGCTCCGCACCCGAGGCGTGCTCGCCGCGCTCGGTGATCGCGCCTGCAACCCAGGCGTCGACGCCCCGGTCGGCCAGCGCCGTCAGCGCCACGTCCACCGACTCCTGCGGGACGACGGCCATCATGCCGACGCCCATGTTCAGGGTCTTCTCCAGCTCCGGCTGCTCCACCCGGCCGGCCCTGCCGACGAGGTCGAAGACCGCGCCGGGCGCCCACGTGGACCGGTCGACCGTGGCGTGCAGGTGGTCCGGGATCACCCGGGCCAGGTTGGCCGCGAGGCCGCCGCCGGTGATGTGCGAGAAGGCGTGGACCTCGGCCGTACGGGTGAGGGCCAGGCAGTCCAGCGAGTAGATCTTGGTGGGCTCCAGCAGCTCCTCGCCGAGGGTCCGGCCGAGCTCCTCGACGTGGGCGTCGAGCGACATCCCGGCCCGGTCGAAGAGGACGTGCCGGACGAGCGAGTACCCGTTCGAGTGAAGGCCGGACGACGCCATCGCGATGACCGCGTCACCCGTACGGATGCGATCCGCGCCGAGCAGGGCGTCGTACTCGACGGCGCCGGTGCCCGCTCCCGCCACGTCGAAGTCATCCGGGCCCAGCAGGCCCGGGTGCTCGGCGGTCTCGCCGCCGACCAGGGCGCAGCCGGCGAGGACGCAGCCCTCGGCGATGCCCTTGACGATGGCCGCGACGCGCTCCGGGTGGACCTTGCCCACGCAGATGTAGTCCGTCATGAAGAGCGGCTCGGCTCCGCACACCACGATGTCGTCCATGACCATCGCGACCAGGTCGTGGCCGATCGTGTCGTAGACGCCCATCTGGCGGGCGATGTCGACCTTCGTGCCCACCCCGTCGGTGGCAGAGGCCAGCAGGGGGCGCTCGTAGCGCTTGAGGGCGGAGGCGTCGAAGAGGCCGGCGAAGCCGCCCAGGCCGCCGAGGACCTCGGGGCGCTGCGTCTTCTTCACCCACTCCTTCATCAGCTCGACGGCGCGGTCCCCCGCTTCGATGTCGACGCCCGCCGCGGCGTAGCTGGCACCGGTGGTCTTCTCTGTCATGACAGGAGAGAGCTTTCGTGTCGTTACTGCGTGGGGTGCCGGGCCCTGGGAAAAGCCTGAAAGACAGGGCCCGGCGCAGGTTGAGCCGGAAATGCGGGCTACGGGCGGCGCAGCGCGTCGGCGGCGTCGGTGCCGCCGGCCAGCTCGGTCTCCAGGAGCTGCTTGCCCAGCAGCTGCGGATCGGGCAGCTCCATGGGGTACTCGCCGTCGAAGCAGGCGCGGCAGAGGTTCGGCTTCTGGATGGTCGTCGCCTCGACCATGGAGTCGAGGGAGATGTACGCGAGGGAGTCCGCGCCCAGCGAGGTGCCGATCTCCTCGACGCTCATGCCGTTGGCGATCAGCTCCGCCCGGGTGGCGAAGTCGATGCCGAAGAAGCACGGCCACTTCACCGGCGGCGAGGAGATCCGGATGTGGACCTCGGCCGCACCGGCCTCGCGGAGCATGCGGACCAGCGCGCGCTGCGTGTTGCCGCGGACGATCGAGTCGTCCACGACCACCAGGCGCTTGCCCCGGATGACTTCCTTGAGGGGGTTGAGCTTGAGGCGGATGCCCAGCTGGCGGATCGTCTGCGAGGGCTGGATGAAGGTCCGGCCGACGTAGGCGTTCTTGACCAGGCCGGAGCCGTACGGGATGCCGCTCGCCTCGGCGTAGCCGACCGCGGCGGGCGTGCCGGACTCCGGCGTCGCTATCACCAGGTCGGCGTCGACCGGGGCCTCCTTGGCGAGGCGCCGGCCCATCTCGACGCGCGAGAGGTAGACGTTCCGGCCGGCGATGTCGGTGTCCGGGCGCGCCAGGTAGACGTACTCGAACACACAGCCCTTGGGCTTCGCTTCTGCGAAGCGTGAGGTGCGCAGGCCGTTCTCGTCGATGGCGATCAGCTCGCCGGGTTCGACCTCGCGGACGAAGCTGGCGCCCACGATGTCGAGGGCGGCGGTCTCGCTCGCGACCACCCAGCCGCGCTCCAGGCGGCCGAGGACCAGCGGGCGGATGCCCTGCGGGTCACGGGCGGTGTAGAGGGTGGTCTCGTCCATGAAGACGAGCGAGAAGGCGCCCTTGACCTGCGGGAGGACCTTGGCGGCCGACTCCTCGACGGTCAGGGGGCGGCCCTCGTCGTCCGTCTGCCCGGCCAGCAGGGCCGTGACGAGGTCGGTGTCGTTGGTGGCCGCCACCTGGGTGGCGCGGCCGTCCTGTCGGGGGAGGTCGGCGACCATCTCGGCAAGCTCGGCGGTGTTCACCAGGTTGCCGTTGTGGCCCAGGGCGATGGAGCCGTGGGCGGTCGCGCGGAAGGTCGGCTGGGCGTTCTCCCAGACGGACGCGCCGGTGGTCGAGTAGCGGGCGTGACCGACCGCGATATGACCTTGGAGCGATCCGAGGGAGGTTTCGTCGAAGACCTGGGAGACGAGTCCCATGTCCTTGAAGACGAGGATCTGGGAACCGTTGCTCACAGCGATGCCCGCGGACTCCTGTCCGCGGTGCTGCAGTGCATACAGTCCGAAGTAGGTGAGCTTGGCGACCTCTTCACCCGGAGCCCAGACACCGAAGACGCCGCAAGCGTCCTGGGGGCCCTTTTCGCCGGGGAGCAGGTCGTGGTTGAGTCGTCCATCACCACGAGGCACGCCACCGAGTGTAGGCGAGATCGACCACTGGTCCGAATTGGGGACTGACGGTAAAAGTCACAGTGCGGACAGTCGGGTAACCCCTGCGGAGGGTGACGGGTCCGATATCCGCAAATGCGGTGGTTGACACGCACCTGCCGATGCAATGGGCGCTCTTCCTGCGGTGTCGCGGCGGGAGCGGTGAGAGAGCGGCCCGACAGCGCTCGGCGGCGCCTGCCGGGCAGTCGGCGGATCCCGCTCCGCTTTCCTGCGGGCGGGGCGGGGCGGGGCCGCCGGGAACGCCGTGTTTCTTTTCCTTTTCTTTCCCTTTTTTCCGTGCGTTCGTACGGGTCACTCGGCGGCGGAGGCCGCCTCGGCCGTCAGCCCGCGGCCGTCGGGCGCGGTCAGGGTGAGGGTGTGCGCCCGGATCCGCCAGGTGAGCGGGCCGCTCCCGAGGAGTTCGGTGAGGGCGCGCTCCAGGTCGCCCTCGGGGCCGGTGCAGGCGACCCGGGTCGACGTCAGCTCGCCGAAGGTGATCCGGTCGCCCTCGACGGTGGCCGGGGCGGTGAACCGGTTGCACCCGAGGTTGCCGGCGGCGGCGCCGTCGGGGCCGATCCGCAGGACGGCCCGGCCGGCCGCAGGGGCCGGGACGGAGGCCGCCGTACCGTCGCCGAGCAGGGCGGTGACGGTCCACTGGGTGGCGGTGAGCGGGGCGTCCGGCACCGGGGCGCGCAGCACCAGCTCGACGGTGCTGCCGTCGGCGGCCCTGAGGGTCAGCTGGTCCCCGGGGCCGCGGCGTGCCTCCAGGCGCCCGCGGAGCACCTTGGCGAACTCGGCCTCGAAGGCGCTGTGTTCGCAGGCCATGGTGGTCGACGCACCGGGTTCGACGGTGAGGGCGGTGGCCTGCCGGCCGGCGGCCTCGTGGGCGACGGCCGCGGTGAATCCGTTGCAGCCGTAGTTGCCCTTGGCCTCGGCCCGGCCGGGGGAGCCGGCCTCGAAGTCGACGTGCGCGGTGGGCGGTGCGGTCAGGGTGCGGCCGCCGGCCGTCAGGCTCCGTACGGACCAGGAGCCGGCGAAGTCGGGGCCCGCGGAGGCGCCGGGGGAGGCGCCGCCGCCGCACGCGGAGGTCGCGGCGAGGGCCAGGAGGGCGACGAGGGCTGCGGGGAGGTTCCGGAGCTTTCGCATGCCGGTGGGACGGGCGGCGGGCCGGACCGGTTCCGCAGGCCCGGGCCGGCCCCGCCACCCTCCCCTGCCGCGGTGGCCGGATTCAGCTCATCACCGGCAGCAGTGCGGCGAGGTCGGCCCGCTCGCCGCTCGCGGTGACCCGGGCGTCGGCGAGGGCCGCCGCCCACTGCGTACGGCCGGTGGCCAGCCGGATCCACGTCAGCGGATCGGTCTCCACGACGCCCGGCGGGGTGCCGCGGGTGTGCCGGGGGCCCTCGATGCACTGGACGACCGCGAACGGCGGGATCCGCACCTCCACCGCACCGCCCGGCGCGGCGAGCGCGAGGGCGTCGGCGAGCAGCCGCGTGGTGGCGGCGAGCGCCTGCCGGTCGATCGGGATGTCCAGGCCCGCGGCCCGGTTGAGGTCGTCGGTGTGGACGGTGAGCTCCACGGCGCGGGTGACGAGGAAGTCGGCGAGGGTCATGTCCCCGACCCACAGGTGCAGGACCCGGCTGCCGACCGGGTTCGCCGCCAGCTGCTCCGCCATGCGGGCCCCCGCGCGGTCGTACAGCTCGGCGAGCGGGGCGCCCCCGAGGGTCTCCTTGGCGGCCTCGGCGATCTTCCCCGCGAGCGAGGCGGTCGCCGAGGGCCACTCGACGGCCGTGAGCTCGGGGACGGCGGCCGGCGGGCGGGCCAGTCCGGCGGCGAGCGAGTCGGCGATCCAGGCGGTGTGCGCCGCGAGGTCGGCGACGGTCCACTCGCCCAGGCCGGTGGGACGGGCGAGCTGCTCGGGCGTCAGTGCGCGGACCGCGTCGGCGAGATGGCCGAACTGCGCCGTGACGGCGGCTCGGATCTTCACGGCGTCGTAGGTGCGCGGGCGACGGGTCCTGGGTGCCATGCGGCGAGTCTGCCCGATCGGCCGCGGCAGCCGCAGCACGGCGGGCACCCGGGTCGGGCGCCCGCCGTGCCGCGGGACGGGGCGGATCAGGCCAGCAGGCCGGGGATCGTCGCCTCGTGGGCCTCGCGGAGCTCGGCCAGCGGGATCGTGAACTCGCCCTGGACCTCGATCTCCTCTCCGTCCACGACACCGATGCGGGTGGCGGGCAGGCCGCGCGCGCCGCACATGTCGGTGAAGCGGAGCTCCTCGCTGCGCGGGACGGCCACGACGGCCCGGCCCGCGGACTCGGAGAACAGGAAGGTGAACGCGTCCAGGCCCTCGGGGACCACGATCCGGGCGCCGTTCCCGCCGCGCAGGCAGGACTCGGTGAGCGCCTGGACGACGCCGCCGTCGGAGACGTCGTGCGCCGCGTCGACCATGCCGTCGCGCGAGGCGGCGATCAGGATCTCGGCGAGCAGCTTCTCGCGGCCGAGGTCCACCTTCGGCGGGAGGCCGCCGAGGTGGTCGTGGACGACCTGCGACCAGGCGGAGCCGCCGAACTCCTCGGCGGTGTCGCCGAGCAGGTACAGCAGCTGGCCGGGCTCGGCGAACGCCATCGGCGTGCGCCGGTTGACGTCGTCGATGACGCCGAGGACCGCCACGACCGGGGTCGGGTGGATCGCGGTGTCGCCCGTCTGGTTGTACAGCGAGACGTTGCCGCCGGTCACCGGCGTGCCCAGCTCCAGGCAGGCGTCCGCGAGACCGCGGCAGGCCTCGGCGAACTGCCACATGACGCCGGGGTCCTCGGGCGAGCCGAAGTTCAGGCAGTCGGAGACGGCCAGCGGCTTGGCGCCGGTCGCGGCGACGTTCCGGTACGCCTCCGCCAGCGCCAGCTGCGCGCCCGTGTACGGGTCGAGCTTGGCGTAGCGGCCGTTGCCGTCCGTCGCCATGGCCACGCCGAGGTTCGACTCCTCGTCGATGCGGACGATGCCCGCGTCCTCGGGCTGCGCGAGGACGGTGTTGCCCTGCACGAAGCGGTCGTACTGGTCGGTGACCCAGGACTTCGAGGCCTGGTTCGGGGAGGAGACCAGCGCCAGGACCTGCGCGCGGAGCTCCTCGGAGGTCTGCGGGCGGGCCAGCTTGCCCGCGTCGTCGGCCTGGAGGGCGTCCTGCCAGTCGGGGCGGGCGTACGGGCGCTGGTAGACCGGGCCCTCGTGGGCGACGGTGCCCGGGGGCACGTCCACGATCTGCTCGCCGTGCCAGAAGATCTCCAGGCGCTCGCCGTCGGTCACCTCGCCGATGACCGTGGCGATGACGTCCCACTTCTCGCAGATCTCCATGAAGCGGTCGACGTGCTGCGGCTCGACGATCGCGCACATGCGCTCCTGCGACTCGCTCATGAGGATCTCCTCGGGCGAGAGCGTCGCATCGCGCAGCGGGACGGTGTCGAGCTCGACGCGCATGCCGCCGGAGCCCGCGGAGGCCAGCTCGGAGGTGGCGCAGGACAGGCCGGCGCCGCCGAGGTCCTGGATGCCCGCGACCAGCTTCTCCTTGAAGATCTCCAGGGTGCACTCGATGAGGAGCTTCTCCTGGAACGGGTCGCCGACCTGGACCGCGGGGCGCTTGGTGGGCTTGGTGTCGTCGAAGGTCTCGGACGCGAGGACCGAGACGCCGCCGATGCCGTCGCCGCCGGTGCGGGCGCCGTAGAGGATCACCTTGTTGCCGGGGCCGGAGGCCTTGGCGAGGTGGATGTCCTCGTGCTTCATCACGCCGATGCAGCCGGCGTTGACCAGCGGGTTGCCCTGGTAGCAGGCGTCGAAGACGACCTCGCCGCCGATGTTGGGCAGGCCCAGGCAGTTGCCGTAGCCGCCGATGCCCGCGACGACGCCCGGCAGGACGCGCTTGGTGTCGGGGTGGTCGGCGGCGCCGAAGCGCAGCGGGTCGACGACGGCGACCGGGCGGGCGCCCATGGCGAGGATGTCGCGGACGATGCCGCCGACGCCGGTGGCCGCGCCCTGGTAGGGCTCGATGTACGACGGGTGGTTGTGCGACTCGACCTTGAAGGTGACCGCGTAGCCCTGGCCGACGTCGACGACGCCGGCGTTCTCGCCGATGCCGACGAGCATGGCGTCGTTCGCCGGGGCCTTCTCGCCGAACTGGCGCAGGTGGACCTTGCTGCTCTTGTACGAGCAGTGCTCGGACCACATCACGGAGTACATGGCCAGCTCGGCGCCCGTGGGACGGCGGCCGAGGATCTCGCGGATGCGCTGGTACTCGTCCTCCTTGAGGCCGAGTTCCTTCCAGGGCTGCGCCGCGTCCGGGGTCCCGGCGGCGTGCTTGACGGTGTCCAGAGTCATGCGGAGACCAGCTTCTTCAGGATCGAGGTGAAGAATCCGAGGCCGTCGGTGCGGCCGGTCCCGATCAGCGGCTCGACCGCGTGCTCGGGGTGCGGCATGAGGCCGACGACGTTGCCGGCGGCGTTGGTGATGCCGGCGATGTCGTTCAGCGAGCCGTTGGGGTTGAAGTCGAGGTACCGGAAGGCCACTCGGCCCTCGCCCTCCAGTTCGTCCAGCGTCCGCTGGTCGGCGACGTAGCGCCCGTCCATGTTCTTGAGCGGGACGGAGATCTCCTGGCCCTGCTCGTAGTCGCCCGTCCAGGAGGTGTCCGCGTTCTCGACGCGGAGCTTCTGGTCGCGGCAGATGAAGTGCAGGTGGTTGTTCCGGAGCATCGCCCCCGGCAGCAGGTGGGCCTCGGTGAGGATCTGGAAGCCGTTGCAGATGCCGAGGACCGGCATGCCGCCCCTGGCCTGCTCGATGATGGTCTCCATCACCGGCGAGAACCGGGAGATGGCTCCGGCGCGCAGGTAGTCGCCGTAGGAGAAGCCGCCCGCGAGGACGACCGCGTCGACCTGGTGGAGGTCCTTGTCGCGGTGCCACAGCGAGACCGGCTCGGCCCCTGCGAGGCGCACGGCGCGCAGCGAGTCACGGTCGTCGAGCGTTCCGGGGAACGTGACGACACCGATGCGAGTGGTCACCGGTCAGTCCTCTACCTTCACGGTGAAGTCTTCGATGACGGTGTTGGCGAGGAATGTTTCGGCCATCTTGTGGATCCGGTCGAGGGCGGTCTGGTCGACCGGACCCTCCACCTCCAGCTCGAAGCGCTTCCCCTGGCGGACGTCGGCGATGCCCTCGAAGCCCAGGCGCGGCAGTGCACGCTGCACCGCCTGGCCCTGGGGGTCGAGGATCTCCGGCTTGAGCATGACGTCGACTACGACGCGTGCCACTGGCACTCCCGATGGGTGGTTGGTGCAAGGCGGTTCCTTCAGCGTACCCGCCCGAAATTTCTACGCGGGTAGATTTGCGGAGGGGGTCGTACGGCCGCCGTTCGGCCTTCACCAACGCTTCGCAAAATCCGCCGGAAAACCCCCGACTCGGCATTGCGGCGGGACACGCGCAGACAATTAACTGGGCTTCGCAATGCAATGGCAATCGCGGTACAAAGGAATCCCCGGGCAGGCGGGATTTGCCACCCCGCTTCGGGGCCGGAAAACCGCATTGCTCCGAAACATCCACACAGGCGACATCACCGCACGTCAACGGACGGCGGCGAGTGGCCCACGAAGGGATCGAGATCCGTGGCGCAGCGCGTAGTGGTCACTCTCTCCGACGACATCGACGGCGGAGAAGCGGCGGAAACCGTCACGTTCGGCCTGGACGGGAAGTCCTACGAGATCGATCTCAATCCGGCCAACGCGAAGAAACTCCGGAAGAGCCTGGCGCCGTACGTGGCGGCCGGCCGCCGGCAGTCCCGCTCCGGGCGGGCCTTCAAGCACACCTCCCTCGCCCCCGACCCGGCGGTGGTCCGCGCCTGGGCCCGGTCGCACGACTTCGACGTGCCCCCGCGGGGCCGGATCCCCAAGCGCGTCTACGAGGCGTACGAGCAGGCGCACTGAGCCGCGGGCGCGCAGGCGGCCCCGGCCGCGGCGTGGGCCGGGGGCGGATTTGGCATCCACCCCCTGTCGTCCGCTAGTGTGTGGATCACGCCGAGGGGCGAGGCCGCAGGTCAGAGCCCCGAAGGTCGTGCGGGTGTAGTTCAGTAGCAGAACATCCCCCTTCCAGGGGGAAGGCGCAGTGTGCGATCCCTGTCACCCGCTCGCAGGCTTTACCCACCACTCCGGTGGATCGGGTAGAGTGATGCACGCATCGCGCGGCCGTCGCGCCGAGGCGGGCATGCGGACGTAGCTCAGTTGGTAGAGCACCACCTTGCCAAGGTGGATGTCGCGAGTTCGAGTCTCGTCGTCCGCTCAGCTGCGAAGGGCCCTGATCATCGATCAGGGCCCTTCGTCGTATGCCCTCGAACCCGCGCCACTGACAAATGTCATCCTCGGCGATGATCACGTGCACTGGTGCGGCGGCCGGCCCGCCGCCAGGCTTGGACCGTGAGGGGCGCCCGCCCGAGGGCGCCGGGGGGACGGACGGGGACCGTGTCGAGACTGACCGGATGGTGGAGGAACCGCAGCAGCGCGGCCAAGGTCGAGCTGTACACGCGCTGGTCGTTCCACTTCTTCATGGCCATCGAGGCGCTCGCGCTCGTCGGCGCGCTCGGCGCGATGCCGAAGCACGTCGCCCCGGCCCTCCTCCTGCCCGTACTGGCCCACCCCGTGCTGTTCGGGGTGCTGTCCGCCAGGGCACTGGACTGGGCCCTGGGCCGCCGCGAGCGCCCCGTACGGCACGCCGCCGCCTTCTCCGCCCTGACCGTGGTGCTCGTGGCCGCCCTGCTCCTGCTGCACTCCGCCGGGAAGGCCGGAGACGGCAACGCCACCCCGATCATCGTGGTCAACACCGTCGCCTTCGCTACGGGCGCCCTCGCCCTCGCCCTGGACAAGGTCCGCCACATGGCGTGCCTGCCCGCCGCGGCGGCCGTGCTCGCCGGGCTGCCGTCCGCGGCACTGCGACCCCCCATGGAAGCAGCCGGATACGCGACCGGGGTCTTCCTCACCAGCCTCCTCCTCACCTTCACCTGCGCCTTCTCCGCCTGGCTCCTCAAGACCGTCCACGAACTCGACCGCGCCCGCGAGCTCCAGGCCCAGCTCGCCGTCGCCGAGGAGCGCCTCCGCTTCGGCCGGGACCTGCACGACGTCATGGGCCGCAACCTCGCCGTCATCGCCCTGAAGAGCGAACTCGCCGTGCAGCTGGCCCGCCGCGAGCGCCCCGAGGCCGTGGACCAGATGATCGAGGTCCAGCGGATCGCCCGCGAATCCCAGCGCGAGGTGCGCGACGTCGTCCGCGGCTACCGGGAGGCCGACCTCGCGGTCGAGCTGGAGGGTGCCCGCGGCGTCCTCGCCGCGGCCGGCATGGACTGCAGGGTCGAGGTGGAGGCCGGGCGGGCCCTGCGCCCCGAGGTGCAGTCGGCGCTCGGGTGGGTGGTCCGCGAGGCCACCACGAACGTGCTGCGGCACGGCGACGCCCGGTCCTGTGTGATCCGCCTCACCGTTCCCGCCGAGAGCCCCGGCGGCGCGGCCGCCGGCGACGGCGCGCTCACCCTGGACGTGGAGAACGACGGAGCCCCGGGCGCCCCCGCCGGGCCCCCCGGCTCGGGACTGGCCGGGCTGCGGGAGCGGCTCGCCGCCCTGGACGGCACTCTGGAGGCCGGCCCGCTCGGCGACGGCCGGTTCCGGCTGCGCGCCCGGATCCCCGGGCGCCAACTGCGAGGACTGGAGGTGCGGGCATGAGCCCCGTGCGCGTACTGCTGGCCGACGACGAGCACCTGATCCGCGGCGCGCTCGCCGCCCTGCTCGCCCTGGAGGACGACCTGCTGGTCGTCGCCGAGGCGGCATCGGGGCCCGAGGCGCTGGCAATGGCCCGCGCGCACCGGCCCGACGTGGCGGTGCTCGACCTGCAGATGCCGGGGGCGGACGGCGTGAGCGTCGCCACGTCCCTGAAGGCCGAGCTCCCCGACTGCCGCACCATGATCGTCACCAGTCACGGGCGGCCCGGCCACCTCAAGCGGGCCCTCGCCGCGGGCGTGCGGGCGTTCGCCCCGAAGACCGTGTCGGCGCAGCGGCTCGCCGAGCTCATCCGCACCGTGCACGCGGGCGGCCGGTACGTGGACCCCGAGTTGGCGGCCGACGCGATCAGCGCCGGCGACTCGCCGCTGACCGCCCGCGAGGCCGAGGTGCTGGAGCTCGCCGGGGACGGCGCGCCGATCGCGGAGATCGCCGAACGGGCCGGTCTGTCGCAGGGCACCGTACGCAACTACCTGTCGTCGGCGGCCTCGAAGCTGGGAGCCGAGAACCGGCACACCGCGGTGCGTCTCGCCAGGGAGCGGGGTTGGGTATAGTGGTGCCCGCGCCACGGCGCCTGCGGACATAGCTCAGTTGGTAGAGCACCACCTTGCCAAGGTGGATGTCGCGAGTTCGAGTCTCGTTGTCCGCTCCACAGGGAAGCCCCCGGTCACCGACCGGGGGCTTCCGGCGTCTCCCCCCTCGGCGCGGCTCGGCCGAGGGGGGCGCGCGTTCAGGACCAGGACAGGCCGGTGAGCCGCTCGTACGCCTCGACGTACTTGGCGCGGGTCTGCTCGACGACGTCCTGCGGCAGGGCGGGCGGCGGCAGTTCGCCCTTGGGGTCCCAACCGGAGGCCGGGGAGGACAGCCAGTCGCGGACGAACTGCTTGTCGAAGGACGGCTGGGCGCGGCCCGGCTCCCACAGGTCGGCCGGCCAGAAGCGGGACGAGTCGGGGGTCAGCACCTCGTCGGCGGCGACCAGCGTGCCGTCGCGGTCGAAACCGAACTCGAACTTGGTGTCCGCGAGGATGATCCCGCGCTCGCGGGCGATGTCCCGGGCACGCCCGTAGACGTCCAGGGTCGTCCGGCGCAGCAGGGCGGCGGTCTCGGCGCCGGTGGTGCGGGCCACCTCCTCGTACGAGACGTTCTCGTCGTGCTCGCCGACCTCCGCCTTGGCGGCCGGCGTGAAGATCGGCGCGGGCAGCTCCGAGCCGTCCACGAGCCCCTCGGGCAGCGCGAGCCCGCACACCGTACGGGTCTGCCGGTACTCGGCGAGGCCGGAGCCGGTGAGGTAGCCGCGGGCGACGCACTCGACCGGGACCATCTCCAGGTCCTTGCAGACCAGGGTGCGGCCCTCCCAGTCGGCGGGGGCGCCGGCGGGCAGGCCGGTCCCGATGACGTGGTTCGGGACGAGGTCGGCGAGCTGGTCGAACCACCACAGCGACAGCTGTGTCAGGACGCGGCCCTTGTCCGGGATGCCGGTGGGCAGCACCCAGTCGAAGGCGGAGATGCGGTCGCTGGCGACCATGACGAGGTTGCCGTCCCCGTCGCGGTAGAGGTCCCGCACCTTGCCGGTGTGGAGGTGGACGAGGCCCGGCACCTGCACCGGCTCGGGCTTTTCGACGAATCCGGACACGGGGTCTCCCTGTGGTTCTGTACGAGCGCAGCCCCATTCTCCCGCACCGGCCGTGCAGCGGCCGACGAGGGTCGGGGCGGCGGGGGCGGCGCCCGGCTCAGTCCCTCTTGCAGATCCGGTCGAGGAGGTTCGCCGTGGCCCGCTGGATCCGCTCGTCGACGTGCCCGGGGCGGTCCAGCGCCGGGGACCACGCGAAGGTGCCGGAGGCGAAGACCAGCGCCCCGCTCGGCGCCCGGTACAGGGAGGTCTCCTGGTGCCGCCGCACCCCCTCGCCGTCGAGGTACGGGGAGTGCGCGAGGAGGATCCGGTCGTGGTGCTCGGGCAGCTGGGTGCGCGGGAAGTACCGGTCGGCCTCGCCCGCGACCAGGCCGGGCAGCTCGTCGTTCTCGCCGGCCCCGGTGGAGTCCCACAGCCAGTGCTCGGCGTTGCGGACGACGAGCGGGGCGGGCTCCGGGACCCGGCCCGCGTACTGGATGCCGAGGAGCTGCTGCTCCGGGCGGTCGACCTCGCGCCACAGGCAGGGGCGGCCCGGGCCGCGGCGTTTTCGGCAGGTCAGGAGCCGGTCGGGAACCCCCGAGGGGGAGGGGCCGAGTTCGACCTGCCAGTACATGGTGTTCGCGGAGAGGAAGACGAGGGAGGTGCCGTGGTCGCGGGCCCGCTCGGCGGTGCGGCGCATGGCCGCCGACCAGTACTCGTCGTGGCCGGGGAAGACGAGGCCGCGGTAGCGGGTGGGGTCGACGCGGCCGGCGTGCAGGTCCCGGGTGTCGGCGTAGGCGAGGTCGTAGCCGTAGCGCTCGGCCCAGCGGATGAAGTCGTAGGCGTGGCCGACGTGCAGCGGGAGCCCGGCGCCGGCGTAGGGGCGGTCGAAGGAGACGGTGACCGCCGCGTCGCGCTCGCCGAGCAGCCGGCCGTCCGCGTCCCAGGCGTGGTAGAGGCTGGCGCCCGTGCGGCCGTCCTCCGGGTACAGGTTGTACGCCTGCCAGGTGACGTCCGGCAGCAGCAGGAGCAGGTCGGCGGGGTGCTCGTCTCGGACGGTGAACGGGATGTGGGACCGGTAGCCGTCGGCGGTGGTCAGCACGGCGACGTAGGCGCCGAGGTTCCAGTACGAGGGGACCTGCAGCCGCCACGACAGCCACCAGTGGTGGCAGGACACGGTCCGGTCGGCGGTCAGCGGGGGCGGCTGCACGATCCCGGAGAGGCGGGGGCTGGTGGTGATCTTCGAGGCGCCGTCGCCGCCGTAGTGGCCGATGCGGTAGACGTCGACGGAGAACTGCTGGGGCGGGTCGACCGTGATGTGGAAGTCGATGGCCTCGCCCGGGGCCACCGCCCCGGTGGAGGCGAACCCCTTGATCTGCCGGTGCACGTCGTCCGCGGTGCGGGGGCCGCCGCTGCCCGTGGCGCGGGCCGGCCGGCCGGGGGCGATGGCCGGGTCGACGTACCACGGCACGACCTGCCCGGTGTCGCCGAAGTAGACCTCGCTGCCGCGGAACCACGGCAGCGGGCCCTGCCCGAAGGGGTCGTTCACCGCATGGGCGAGTGCCCCCGACTCCCACCGCCGGATCTGGTCCGAACCCATTCCGCGCCCCTCCCTCGCTCCCCCGTACGGTCCTCTGCTGCATGCTGCCGGCACGGCTCGGCTGCCCGGGCGACCGACCGCGGCCGGTCCCAGCACATCACATAACGCGCTGATTCCGTCACCGTTCGCCACAACCGGCCACCGCCCGGAAATCAGCCCTGCCCCGGCACGGCGAACGGGAGTTGCCTGTGGGATTCCAGTGGTGCAGGAGGCGGGCCCCGGCGCCGGTGAGCCAGGGGCAGCCGGGGCGGTCAGAGGAGGCGGATCGGCTTCTCCGGGCGGATGCCCAGGGCTGCGAGCCAGTCGCGGAGGGGTTCCGCGTCGCCGTCCTCCACGAGGCTCAGGACGCGGGGGGCGAGGTCCTGGCGGCGCTCCCCGGCAAGCAGGAGGACGGGGCCGTCCAGCCAGTCCAGGCCCGGGCCGGCGCCCACGCCGTCGACGGCAGCGCAGCACACCGCGGCCGTCACGTGGTCGGCGAGCAGGTCGCGGCCGCTGCGCTGCGGCTGGAGCGGGAACAGCGGCACCGCGTCCGCCCCCCGCACCGGCTCGGCGCGGTGCTCCGCGGAACGTTCCTCCCTGGCCACATCGGCGCTGAGGCGCCCCGCCAGCGCCTCCCCGGGGCCGCCCTCGCCGCCCCCGCCCGCCAGGTAGCCGAGAACCCGGTCCAGGGTGGGCCCGGTGCCGGCCGGCACTGCAAGGGCGTCCAGCGCGGCATGCAGCCGGGCCGCCTCCCGGCGCCACTTGCGGTCCACGACCTCCTCCGGGTACGCGGCCCAGTCCACGGGCGACCACTGCGGCCCCGGCTCGGCCGGGCCGCCGTGGAACAGCCGCGCGGCGAGCAGCGAGGCGGCCTCGTCCACCGCGCCGGGGCGCTCCAGCAGGTCGCAGGCGGGCCGCTCGCCCAGCCGGGAGGTGAACCCGTCGGCCAGCCGGTCCCGCCGGGACAGCTCGGTCAACGCGGAGACGACCCCCGCGTCGAGGTGGGAGGGCCAGCGGCCCATCCGCCAGGCGGGCAGCGCCACCCTGGTCAGCAGCCGGTCCCAGCCCGCGTACGCGAGGCCGACCTGCTCCTGGGCGGTGATCCGCAGACCGTAGTCGACCCGCTCGGCCCGCGCGGACGCGGCGGCGGCGACACCCCGCTCCATCTCGGCGGCGTCGTCCCGGCAGAGCCGCAGCAGCAGCCGGGCCGGGCGGCCGATCCAGCCGAGGCCGGGCCTGCTGCCCACGTCGGCGGCGGCGTCGAGCCCACGGACGAAGCTCCGGGCGTCGGCTATGTCCGGGTGCGCGGAGGGCCCCGTACCGGCGACGACGGGCGCGAGCACCGCCCGCAGCTCCGCCACCCGCATCCACCACAGGAACGGGGAGCCGATCACCAGCACCGGCGCGGCGCCGGGCGCGCTGCCCGGGCCGGCGGCCGCGCCCCGCCGCCGGTGGGCCGCATGCGTGCGGTCCTCCAGCCAGCTGTCGCAGTCCGGCGCGAGCGCTATGGCCGACGGGGCGGGCACCTCCATCCGGTCGGCCAGGTCCCGCACCAGCCGGTACAGGTCGGGCGCCTCCGACTCGGCCAACGGCACGGTCGGGGTCACGGGCGGGCCCGCGCGCAGCACCACGGCGGCGAAGACGCCCGCGGCGAGCAGCACGACAGCAGCCACCGCGCAGACGACGAGGGTGACCAGCGGCCACGGATCGCCGGCGAGCCGGCCCGTCATGCGGGCGGTCACCAGAACCACCGCCGCGGCGGCGGGCAGCAGGCAGAGGGCCAGCGCCCTGCTCCGCACGCGGAGCACAGCCAGGGCCCGGGAGCGCGCGGACGGCGCGCCGCCTTCCCGATACGAACCGGTTCCGGACACGGCCGGACCTCACCCCCTCTGCCCTGCGGCGGTTTCGCTCACTCCCCCACTGTGACACCCGCCACTGACATCGCAATGCCGGTGGGCCAAGTGCCGGAATGCTTGCGCCGCACCCTAGTTGGGGAGCGGCCGGCAGTCAGCCGGACAGTATGACGATCACTCGATGGAATGGCTTTGGGCAAAGCTGCTGCGTTCGAACGCGGCCGGATGCACTCGCACACGCACATGCGCGCGGGCCCGGTGCGCAGGTCTCTCGCGCACCGGGCCCGCGTCGCGGATCTGCCTGCTCAGCTGTCTGCGGCCGCCTTCGCGGCGATGTCCGTACGGTGCTGGGAGCCGTCCAGCCGGATCCGCGCGACGGCCCGGTACGCCTTCTCCCGGGCCTCCGCGAGGTCGGCGCCCGTGGCGGTCACCGACAGGACGCGGCCGCCCGCGCTGACGACCGCGTCGCCCTCGCGCCGGGTCCCCGCGTGCAGCACGTACGCGTCGGGGCCGTCCTCGGCGGCGACCTCGTCCAGGCCCTCGATCGGGTCCCCGGTGCGCGGCGTGCCCGGGTAGTTGTGCGAGGCGATGACCACCGTGACGGCGGCGTCGTCGCGCCAGGACAGCGGCGGCTCGGCGTCCAGGGTGCCGTTGGCCGCGTTCAGCAGCACGCCTGCGAGCGGGGTCTTCAGACGGGCCAGGACGACCTGCGTCTCGGGGTCGCCGAAGCGGGCGTTGAACTCGATGACGCGGACGCCGCGCGAGGTGATCGCGAGGCCGGCGTACAGCAGGCCGGAGAAGGGGGTGCCGCGGCGGCGCAGCTCGTCGACGGTCGGCTGGAGCACCGTCGCCATGACCTCGTCGACCAGCTCGGGGTCGGCCCACGGCAGCGGCGAGTAGGCGCCCATGCCGCCTGTGTTGGGGCCCTGGTCGCCGTCGAGCGCGCGCTTGAAGTCCTGGGCGGGGCGCAGCGGAACCACGGTGGCGCCGTCGGTGATGGCGAAGAGGGAGACCTCGGGGCCGTCGAGGTACTCCTCGATGACGACGCGGTCGCAGGCCAGCGCGTGGGCGCGGGCGGCCTCCAGGTCGTCGGTGACGACGACGCCCTTGCCGGCCGCGAGGCCGTCGTCCTTGACGACGTAGGGGGCGCCGAAGGCGTCGAGCGCCTCGTCGACCTCCTCGGGCGTGGTGCAGACGTAGCTGCGGGCCGTCGGGACGCCGGCGGCGGCCATGACGTCCTTCGCGAACGCCTTGGACCCCTCCAGCTGCGCCGCCTCGCGGGACGGCCCGAAGACGGGGATGCCGGCGGCGCGGACGGCGTCGGCGACGCCGGCGACGAGGGGCGCTTCGGGGCCGATGACGACCAGGCCGGCGCCGAGCTCGGCGGCGAGGCCGGCCACGGCGGCGCCGTCGAGGGCGTCGACCGGGCGCAGCTCCGCCACCTCGGCGATGCCGGCGTTGCCGGGGGCGCAGTACAGCGCGTCGACGGCGGGGTCGAGGGACAGGGAGCGGCACAGGGCGTGTTCGCGGGCGCCGCTGCCGATGACGAGGACCTTCACGCCATGCAGCCTAGCCCGCCCGCGCGCCGGCCCTTTGTGCGGCCACCCGAAAACGGGTCCCTACTCGTTCGTGTATTCCTCCACAACGGTCGCCCCGAGCTCGCGGACGATGAGGTCGTGCCCGGTCAGCGCGCTCTCGACGAGGTCGGGGTCGTCCTCCTCCGGTACGTCGTCCTCGGGCGCGACCGGCGGCGGTGCCTGCCGTACGGGCGCCTGCGGCGCGGCGGCGGCCTGCGGGGGCTGCTGCGGCGGCTGGTACTGCTGGGGCGGGGCGGACGGCTGCGGCGCGGGCGCCGGTGCCGCGGGAGCGGACGGGGCAGCCGGCGGCGGGCTGTGGGCCGGGGCGGGCGCGGCGGCCGGTGCCCCGTACGCCGGGGCGCCGTACGCGGACGGCTGCGGGGCGGGCTGGCCGCCGCCGACGACGGCGTCGATCTTCCAGTTGACCTGGAACTGCTCGGCCAGGACGGCCTTGAGCACGTCCTCGCTGCCGCTGCTCGCGAAGTTGTCGCGGGCTCCGGGGTTGGGGAAGCCGAGCTGGAGGGTGGTTCCGTCGAATCCGGTGACCTGGGCGTTCTGGCTGAGCAGGATCCAGGTGAAGCGGCGGCGGTTCTTGACGGCGTCGAGGATGCCGGGCCACATCGCCTGCACCTGCCCGGCGCCCGCCGCCATGCCCGGCGAAGGCTGCGCGGCCGGAGCCGCGGCGGCCGGGGCGGGAGCGGGGGCCGCGGCGGCCGCCGGGGCCGGTGCCGGTGCGGCGGGGGCGGGAGCGCCCTGCCCGGGCGCGGCCGCGGTGGGCCAGGCGCCGCGCACCCCGGAGCCGGGCTTGGCCGCCCCGGGCCACGCCCCCGGCGCCGCGGGAGCCTCCGCGGCGGGCGCGGCAGGCTGGGCGGGCTGGGCGGCGGGCGCGGCAGGCTGCGGCGGCGGCGCAGCGGCCACCGGCGCCATGGCGTGCGCCTCGGGACCGGGCGAGTACCCCATGGCGGGCTGCGGCGCCGCGGGCTGCACGGCCGGCGGCGCGGCCACGGGCAGGGACACGGGCGCGGCGGGGGGCGCCCCGAGCGCCGCGGCCCCCGCCATGGCCGCGGCGGCCGCTCCGCCCCGCTCCAGCCGCTCCAGACGCGCCTGGATGGACCGCTCGTCGTCGAACGCCGCGGGCAGCAGCACCCGCGCACAGATCAGCTCCAGCTGGAGCCGCGGCGAGGTGGCGCCCCGCATCTCGGTCAGACCGGTGTTCACCAGGTCGGCGGCCCGGCTGAGCTCGGCCGCACCGAAGACGGACGCCTGCGCCTGCATCCGCTCCAGCACATCGGCGGGGGCGTCGATCAGCCCCTTCTCCGCGGCGTCGGGCACGGCAGCGAGGATCACGAGGTCGCGCAGCCGCTCCAGCAGGTCGGCGACGAAGCGGCGCGGGTCGTTCCCGCCCTCGACGACGCGGTCGACGACCTCGAACGCGGCGGCCCCGTCCCCCGCGGCGAACGCGTCCACGACGGAGTCCAGCAGCGACCCGTCCGTGTAGCCGAGCAGGGACGTCGCCATGGCGTACGTCACGCCCTCGTCGCCGGCGCCCGCGAGCAGCTGGTCCATGACGGACATCGAGTCACGCACCGAGCCCGCGCCGGCCCGCACCACGAGCGGCAGCACACCGTCCTCGACCTTGGCGCCCTCACGGCCGCAGACCTCGCCCAGGTAGTCGCGCAGCGTCCCGGGCGGCACGAGCCGGAAGGGGTAGTGGTGCGTCCGCGACCGGATGGTCCCGATGACCTTCTCGGGCTCGGTGGTCGCGAAGATGAACTTCAGGTGCTCCGGCGGCTCCTCGACCACCTTCAGCAGGGCGTTGAAGCCCGCCGAGGTGACCATGTGCGCCTCGTCGATGATGTAGATCTTGTAGCGGCTCGACGCCGGCCCGAAGAACGCCTTCTCCCGCAGGTCACGGGCGTCGTCCACACCGCCGTGGGAGGCGGCGTCGATCTCGATCACGTCGATCGACCCCGGCCCGTTGCGCGCGAGGTCCCGGCAGGACTGGCACTCCCCGCACGGATCGGGAGTGGGACCCTGCTCACAGTTCAGGCACCGGGCCAGGATGCGCGCGCTGGTGGTCTTGCCACAGCCGCGGGGCCCGCTGAACAGGTACGCGTGGTTGACCCGGTTGTTCCGCAGGGCCTGCATCAGCGGAGCGGTGACATGCTCCTGGCCGATGACCT
This sequence comes from Streptomyces globosus, assembly GCF_003325375.1. GTDB lineage: Bacteria > Actinomycetota > Actinomycetes > Streptomycetales > Streptomycetaceae > Streptomyces > Streptomyces globosus_A. The sequence goes on from NZ_CP030862.1 coordinate 6,700,799, forward strand.
CGGCGAACGACTCGGGGCGGTAGCGGCGGTACAGCGCAAGGGACGACACGTCTACGAGGTTATCCGGGCCCGCCGACAAACCGCCCCGCCGCACACCAGGCAGCCACCGCCCACTGCCCGCCCGGGAACGCAGACGCCCCCCACGCACCCGCCAGAGCCCACTTACCCTTGCTGCCTTCCGGCCCTGGGGGAGTTGGGTGAGATAGCGCCACGTGAGGGGCTGCCCCCACCCTAGCGGATGGAGCGCCCGGGTATCGAGTTCGCTAGCACCCCTCATCGTCTTGTATTGTTCGTCGCGGAGGATTCGCCTAGAGGCCTAGGGCGCACGCTTGGAAAGCGTGTTGGGGGCAACCCCTCACGAGTTCGAATCTCGTATCCTCCGCAGCCGCCTGAACAGGCGAAACGAAGAGCCGGACCGCTGATCGCGGTCCGGCTCTTCGGCATGCCCTGGTCTCAGTTTTGGTCTCATTTACTTCAGACATTCAGTAACGAACCATCCACAACCGTGTCGCCAAGGGTTCACGCACATGTGCGCGCACGTCCGGGTCGGCGGTCACTACGATCGCCGATCATGGACTGGCTGGAGCGGACCGCAACGTTGAGGCAGTGGACCAAGGGTGGGGCGCGCGCTCCCCACAAGCCGCTGCTCTTCCTGTACGCCCTCGGCCGGTTCCAGCAGGACGCCGACGGGGGGCTGTTCTACAGCGCGGTGGAGGAGGACCTGAAGCGGCTGCTGGCCGAGTACGGTCCGCCCAACAGGACGACGCCCGCCTACCCATTCCACCATCTGGTCAGCGACGGGGTGTGGGAAGTGCGCACCGACCGCGGCCCCGGCAGTCCCGGCAGCGCGGTGCGCGAGCTGCGGGCAACCAGGGCCGTCGGACAGCTGGCGCCGGAGCTGCGGGCGGCACTGCGGCGCGAGCCTTCACTGCTGGGCCGGCTCGCGCGCGTACTGCTCGACCAGCACTTCCCGCCCTCCCTGCACAGCGAACTGTGCGAAGCGATCGGGCTGGAGCTGGAGCCGACTGAGACCGGGCGGCTGTCGCCGGTGCGACGGGCGAGGGACCGGCGGTTGCGGGAGCTGGTGCTGACGGCTTACGAGTACCAGTGTGCCTTCTGCGGCTACGACGGGCGGATCGGAGCGGTTCCGGTCGGGCTGGAGGCCGCGCACGTGCGCTGGTGGGCGTTCGGCGGCCCCGATGACGTCGACAACGGGCTCTGCCTCTGCTCACTGCACCACAAGCTCTTCGACAAGGGCGTCCTCGGTGTCGGCGACGGCCACCGCGTCCTCGTCTCGCAGCACTTCGTCGGCCGCAGCCTTGCGGCCCGCGAACACGTCATAGCCCTCGCGGGCCGCCCTCTCATCGGCCCACAGCCAGGCGCACGCCCCGTGGCGGCGCACCACCGCTCCTGGCACACCAGCCAGGTCTTCCACGGCACCCCGCGCCCCGGAGCAGATCTTCCGCGAAGTCGATCTCGCGAGGACTCGCGCAGCCGCCCGCAGGTCAGCCCTCGCACTCCCACGGGTTGAGCAAGATCGCACCGGTCCGGGCCAGGTGCTTGATGTTCCGGCTCACCAGGGTCCACCCGTTCGCGAGGGCGGTGGCGGCGATCAGCGCATCCGGCGGATCGATGCTGGTTCCGGCGCTCTTCAGCTTCCGATGAAGAGCGAGGTACGCGAGGGCCTCCTGTTCTCCGATGGCCGCGATCCGGTCGCTGTAGTCAACGCGAATGCTGTCGAGCGCCCGCTCGAAAGCGGCACGCCGCACAGGTCCGGAGTCTGCGCGATGCCCGCCTCGATCTCCGCGATCGTGATGACACTCAGATAGAGACCAGTGGACGGGACCGAACGGGCCCAGGCCACAACAGCCGGAGACGGCTTCGGCCGGGTGGTTATCTCGGAGACCACGTTGGTGTCGAGCAGATAGATCACTCGCCGCCCGCCGCATCGTCGTAGGAACGCCGCCCGAACTCCAGACCCTCGAACGGAGCCGACTCAAGCCGATCAAGAAATCCGTCACTGCCGAGAGTGGCCCACCGGTGAAGCATCTCCGGTAGCGCGTCGATGTCGGTGTCGGCGAGCTCGGCGTCGAAGTGCCCGAGCTGCCGCTCGGGCAAGGACTCCCGGATCTCCCGAATCGTCCGCAGCGGATGCGGCTCTTCAGGCCGACGGGGCGGGAGCGGGAGGTTTGGGGCAGTACTCATGATCGGTTCCTCCACGAAGCGGTCCGCGGGCCCATACCTGAGGACAAGCCTAGGCTGGCCGGCGGTCCCGCAAGCTGGTTCCCGTCGAACCCAGGCTGCCTGGTCTCAGGTCTGGTCTCATTCGCCCCCGTACGGGCCCGTCCGGACGGGGTCAGCCCAAGCGCTACGCCGCAGGTCAGGACACATGCGACCTCACCTGGACCCGGGTACGAACATGTGGAAAGCGTGTTGGGGGCAACCCCTCCCGGTCTCGCGCCGAGTCTTGAGCGCTCCACGCCCGCAATGCCGATACGAGCCCGGAACAGGCGCTCGCGGCACGAGGGGCGTCGCATCCCGTGGAGCCGCGGACCACGAGGGAGCCGGCCGGCCGCGGCACACGCCCGACCGGCGAACACCCGAACGCTCCGCCCTTCCGCACCGAACGAACTCCGACCTCCCCACCCGGACAGAGTGCGGCACGTTCGCGCACCTCCGAACCTCCACCCGAGCCCACTGCGGACACCCGACAGCCGCGAGGAAGAGAACGCAGCACAGCGATGAACCAGTGGAGGTATAATCTTTTCCATACTTGATATCAAGGAGGTGTACCATGAGTCGTACGGTGATCGACCTCGATGACGAACTGGTCGCGGACGTGGCCAAGGCTCTGGGGACCAGCACCAAGAAGGAGACGGTCAACACCGCCTTGCGCGAGGTGCTGGAGAACAGGCGGCGCGCGCTGGCCCTGACCCGCCTGCGCGCCGCGGCCGACGAGGGCTCATTCGATCTGACGCTCTTCGAGGACAAGCGGAACTACCGGCGGTGAACGCGGCGCTCTACCTGATCGACACCAGCGCGCTCGCCCGCTTCATGCGGAACGACGCGGAGCAGTACGGCTGGGACCAGGCGGCAGCCGCCGGCCTGATCGCCACGTGCCCCGTCACGGAGCTGGAGTTCTTCTACAGCGCCCGGTCGGCAGCCGACCGGGCACGCGGCATTGAGGACATGCGGTTGCTCTTCGGCTGGGTTCCCGTCGACGACCGCGCCTACGACCGCGCCTGGCAGGTCCAGGAGGCCCTCACCAAGCAAGGCAAGCACCGCAGCGCAGGTGCGGTCGACCTCGTCGTCGCAGCGACTGCCGAGCTGCAGGGGCTCACCCTCCTGCACTGTGACCACGACTTCGACTGCATCGCCGCAGTAACCGGCCAGCCCGTTCAGTGGTACGGCCCTGAGGGCCGTAAGTAGCCGGGCAGAAGTTGCCGTTCTGGCTGCATTCACCTCCGTCCGGGGCCGTCCGAACGAAGGCCACGAGAACGCTCCGTCGCAGGCCAGGACGGGTACAGCCCCAGCCGGACAGCCGTACGAACATGTGGAGAGCGTGCCGGGGGCAACCCCTCACTCGTTCGAATCCCCTATCCTCCGCAGCCGCCTGAACAGGCACAACGCGAGGCCCGGCCGCGATACGCGGCTCGGATTCTCGCCGTGCTCTGGCCGCGTTTCTGGTTGCGTTTACAAGCGCCCGTTTCGAACATTCAGCGGATCCGGGCTGCCCGGCTCCCGCCCGCCCGCGGATGCCGGCGCCCGCCCACGGGGGAGTCCTGTCCCGTACGGCATCCTCGGATCACAGGGGTACGGCACCCTGGAAACCCCGCGGCGAGTCCCCGCTGCCATGATCCTGATCTCGCGAGGTGCCCGGCATGAAGTCCCCATCGACGCTGACGACTTGGCTGGGCAGCCTCGACGGCCGTCGTCTGGCGCGCGTGCTGGAGACGCGGAGGGACGCCGCGTCCCCTCCGGAGCCGCGCTCGCTGGGGGAGCTGGCCGACCGTCTTCAGCGCCCGGGATCGGTGGCACTTGCCCTACCGCAGCTCGCCCTGCCGCATCTCCAGGTCGCCGAAGCGCTGGCAGCGCTGCGTGCACCCGCGTCGCGCGATGCACTGGCCGAACTGCTGGGAGCGGCCGGCGACGGCACCACCGGCGATCTGGAGGCCGTACTGGAGGCTCTGGCCGATCATGCTCTGGTCTGGCCGGACGCCGCGGGGAAGCTCCGCATGGCCGGACCGCTGCGGCAAGCATGGGACGCGCCGCTGGGTCTGGATGCCCGGCTGGAGGAACTGCTCGCCGGCACGACCTCCGACGAGCTGCGCGGAATGCTGGCGGTACTGGGCATCAAACCGCCGGGCAGCAAGGCGCAGCGGCTGTCCGCGCTGGTGGAACACCACAGCAACCCGGAGCGGATCCTCTCCGTGATCGCCAAGGCCCCTGCGGCGACTCGGAAGCTGCTCGAAGGCAAGGCGGGGGCGGGGCCGGCGGGGCTAGCGGAGCACGCGCGGTTCGTCATGTTCGGGAGTCCGGGCCCCGATCCCGAACCGGGTGCTCGATGGGCTCTGGATCGGGGACTCCTGATCCAGGAACGTCACCGCTACGGCCCGGCCCGTTTGCCCGCCGAGGTGGCGCTCGCGCTGCGCGGGCCCGACTGGCACGCCCCGTTCCGGCCCGTTCCGCCCTCCGCGGGCTTGGCGCCGGTCACCCCGAGGGAGGTCGACCACGAGGCGTCGGCCGCGGCCTCGGCATTCGCCGCCGGCGCGGCCTCGGTCCTGTCGGCCTGCTCGACGGCCGCGCCGGCCCGGCTGAAGTCCGGCGGCATCGGTGCGCGTGAACTGGCCCGGATCGGCAAGGCGGCCCAGGCCGACGACGCCGTCGTACGCCTCACCCTGGAGACCGCGCATGCCGCCGGGCTGCTGGCCCGGGACGGCGATCGGGTGGCCCCCACCGAGGCCTACGACGTCTGGGCGGAGCAGGAGCCCCCGGAGCAGTTCGCCGTACTGCTCCAGGCATGGCGCAACCTGCCGCTCACCCCGGCCCAGGCGCGCGACGAGGACAACAAGGCACTCCCAGCACTCGTCGGCGCACCGCCCTGCAACGGCTGTGTGCAGGCCCGCCACGGGCTGTTGGCCGCAGCCGCGCAGCTCCCGGCAGGGCACGGCGTGCGGGTCGCGTCGGATCTGGGGCCGCTGATCGCCTGGTACCGCCCGCTCGCCGACTCGTCGCCGGACGGACCGCCGTTCGCCACCGTGATCCGGGAGGCCGAACTCCTCGGCGTGCTCGCACGCGGTGCTCTGTCCGCCATCGGCATCCACCTGCGAGCCGGCGATGCGGAGCTCCTGGGCGCCGAGTGCCGACGGCTGCTGCCCTCGGCCACCGCGACGGCCCGGATCGGCGCCGACCTCACCGCCGTCGTCACCGGCACCCCGTCCACGCGGCTGGCCGCACTCCTGGACTCCGTCGCCGACCGGGAAACCAGTGGCACCGCATCGGTGTGGCGGTTCAGTGCCGGCAGCGTCCGCCGGGCTCTGGACGCCGGCCGCACCCCCGAGGACATCACGGCCGACCTGGCCGCCGTCGCTGCCGGACCGCTGCCACAGCCCCTGACATACCTGATCACCGACACCGCACGCGGCCACGGGCGCGTGCGCATCTCCCCTGCCGCCTGCGTCCTCCACGGCGACGAGCCCGCCCTCCTGGCCGAACTCGCCGCCCACCGCAGGCTGGCCAAGCTCGGACTCCGGCAGCTGGCACCGACGGTGCTGATCAGCCGCAGCCCGCTCGGGACGACCCTCGCAGCGCTCCGGGCCGAGGGGTACGCCCCCGTCGCCGAGACCGACGAGGGAACGGTACGCATCGAGAAGACCCGGCCTCGGCGGGCCGCCGCACCCGTTCCGCCTCCACGCGGCTCCAGGGCGAGCGGCGGCGGCCGGGCCGCTGCCCCGAGGACGGCGAAGGAACCCGCTGCCCTCGACCCGAGTGCGTTGGCGACCCGGCTGCTGGCCGCCCCGGCCACGGCTCCCGAACCAGCACCGTTCGAGGGCGGAGTGCCCTTCGCCACGGACACCGAGGAGATCGTCGCAGGGTGGGCGAAGCGCCTGCCGTACGCCGACATCCGCCAGCTCGCCCACGCCATCGACGCAGGTCAGGCCGTCACCGTCGAATACGTCGCCAACTCCGGCAACCGCACAGTACGCACCCTCAGCCACCTCGAACTCGACCCGCCCTTCCTCGAGGCCTGGTGCCATCTGCGAGAAGACGAACGCGTCTTCACCCTCTCCCGCATCCACAGCGTCATGAGCGCCGCACTCGAACAGGAGTGGTAGCGGCGGGGCCGGGAAATGGTCGTGGGGCCGCTGAACCCGGCCGACATCGGCGAGATGCTCGGCCTTGACCCGGCCGCGGCCTTCGACGCCGCCCTGATCACGGGCGGACTTCCGCTGATCTGCGCGGAGTGGCGCCCGGAGCCGACGTATGGGAGTTCCTCCGCGACTCACTGGACAACCCATCTCCGCGCTGCTCGGCTCGGACCACTGGGCCGACATCTGATCTTCCCCGTGATGGCCGCACTCCGCAGAATGAGCGGGTGACAGCAGCCGTGTTGATCATTCTGGGCCCTCTGTCGGCGTCGCTCATGGGCACCGTCCTCGCTGCCGACTACCGGGGCTGGCGGGATGCAGCGGCCAAGGCGCACGCGGGAACCGGGAGGGCCGACTACTTCACGTCCTACGCGACCTTTCGGTCCGTGGGGCTGGCGGTGGCGTGGACGGGAGCCGTCTTCGCGGTGGGAGCCACGGTTCTCGTGTGCTTGATCTACTGGTGAAGTGGCGACCAAGCTGCCGGGCCACGGCGCTGGCGGCGGCGCCACCACTGCGATCGCCCGTCATGGACCGGCTGGAGCGGACCGCGACCTTGAGGCAGTGGACCAAGGGCGGGGCGCGTGCTCCCCACAAGCCGCTGCCTCTGCTCTACGCCCTCAGCCGGTTCCAGCGGGCAAGGCGTTCCAGGCCTCCGGCTGCAAACCATGGCAGAAGATCGGATAGGGCGCCTCGGCGAGGGCCGGATCCGCCCCGGTCATGCCCGCCCGCCGGCGCAGCAGAGGGCCGTGTAGAGGTCCAGGCGGTCCGGGAGGCGGGTGAGGTCGCGGTCCGTCAGGGCTTCTATGCGTTCGATGCGGTAGTGCACCGTGTTCACGTGGACACCCAGGGCCTCCGCCGTGCGGGACCAGGAGCAGTCGTGGGCGAGGAACGCCTCCAGCGTGGCACGCAGCGGGCCCTCGCCGAGGGGGCGCAGCAGGCGGGTCGCGTAGATGTCGCGGACCTCCGCGGGGATGCCGGGCAGGAGGCGGGACAGGGTGTCGAGTTCGTCGGCCGCGGCCACGCCTCCGGGTGCCCCGGCGGCGCATGCCAGGGCGAAGCGGGCCTGGGCCAGCGATGCCGGCAGGTCCTCCGGGGCGGGGACCGCCGCTCCGATGCCCACCAGGCCGGCTGCCTCCGCTGCCTGCCCCGCCGCCCGCAGGCGGGCCGCGAGGGTCGCCGGGTCCGTGTCCGGGGGCTCGCAGACGACCGCCGTCGTGCCGGCCGCCGTGTGCGGGAAGTCGGGCAGGGCGTGCAGGGCGGCGGCGAGGGATGCCGCGTCCGCCGCGGCGATGGCCCGGTACACGCCCCCTGGCGCCCCTGGCGCCGCCGGCGCCGCCGGCGCCGCCGGGTCTTCGGGCAGAGGCGGGGTGCGTACGGGCACTGCTGGTACTCCTTGCGGCGGACGGACCCCCGCCCTCACCAGGAGGAGGCGGGGTTCAACATCGTAAATGCAAGGAAGAACAGCCGGAGTTCGCGGCGTCTGCCGGTCAGGCCGTGGCCAGGGCCACCTCGGTGGCCTGGATCAGGGCCACCACGTGCGAGCCCGGCGCGAGGCCGAGCGCCTCGACGGCATCGCGGGTGACGGCCGCGGTCAGCTCGCCGTCGTTGACGACGACGCGCACCGATGCCATGGCCCCGCCCCCGGTGATGCCGGCGACCGTACCGGAGATCTGGTTCCGGATGCTGATGCCCTCGACGGCGCCCGCCGCCAGCGCCACGTCGGTGGCCTTGACCAGGGCGGTCACCGCCGCGCCGGGGCTCAGGTCGAGCTCCCGGGCGGCGTCGCTCGTGATGGCCGCGACGATGTCCGCGCCGCCTTCCAGCCTGACCCCCACGGTCGTCATGGCCTCGCCGCCGACCACGGCCGTCACCCGGCCGACCAGCCGGTTCCGAATGCTCAGGTGCACTGCTACACGTCCGTCATGGCGGGCATGTCGCCCTGGGTGGTCGAGGTGTCGATGACCGCGAACGCCGCGCCCTGCTGGTCCGCCAGGGCCGCGAACCGGCCGTAGGGGCTGTCCATGGGGCCGAAGTGCAGGGCGCCGCCCAGCTTCCTGGCCTTGGCCACGGCCTCGTCGCAGTCCGGGACGGCGAAGTAGACCTGCACCCACGGCGGGACCTCCGGCGGGAAGTCCCCGCCCATCGCCATCCGGCCGAGCACCGGGTGCTCGGGCCCGCCCGCGCTGAAGACCCGGAAGTCCATCCCCTCCTCCTCGGGGCTGCCGTCGGGGTGCATCTGCTGGGCGCCGTACGGGAAGACCTGCGGGAAGAAGGCGTCGGCCCGCTCCGGGTCGCGGGTGAAGACCTCGGCCCACGTGTAGGAGCCCGGCTCGCCCATCTTCTCGAAGCCCCGGTGCTCGTCCGGCTGCCAGACGCCGAAGACCGCGCCGCTCGGCTCCTTCGCGATGAGCATCGTGCCGTACGTGCCGATCTGCATCGGGCCCATCATGACCTCGCCGCCCGCGGACCTGATCTTCTCGGCGGTGGCCGCCGCGTCGGGCGAGGCGAAGTAGAGGCACCACTGGGACGGGGCCTCGGTGCCCGGCATCGGGGGGACGACGGCGGCGACCGCCTTGCCGTCCGAGTACGCCTGCGTGTAGTTGCCGTACTCGCTCGCCGCCTCGCCGAAGGTCCAGCCCAGCACCTCCCCGTAGAAGGCCTTCGCCGCCTCGACGTCCCTGAACATCGCGTCCGCCCAGCAGGGCGCGCCCTCCGAGAACTCCGCCATGGTCGATCGACTCCTGTGTCGTGGGCTCCGTCCGGTGTTCCACGCTAGGCGCGCGGTGCGCCGCCCGCGCGCGGAGCGCGGCCGCGCGAGAGGCTGGAGCCATGGACATCACCATGCGGCTGGCCCAGCACCCGGAGGCGGACGAGCTGCTCGGGCGCAGCCCGCTCGCCGCGCTCGTCGGGATGCTGCTGGACCAGCAGGTGCCGATGGAGTGGGCGTTCGCCGGGCCGTACACGATCGCGCAGCGGCTCGGCGCGGACGACCTCGACGCCCATGCCATCGCCGCGTTCGACCCGGAGGAGTTCGCCGCACTGCTGTCGCGGAAGCCGGCCGTCCACCGCTATCCGGGGTCGATGGCGAAGCGGGTGCAGCAGCTGTGCGCGTACCTGGTCGAGCACTACGACGGGGACGCGGCGGCGCTGTGGGACGGGGTCGGGACGGGGGCGGAGCTGCTGGACCGGCTGAAGGCGCTGCCCGGCTTCGGCGAGCAGAAGGCGCAGATCTTCCTGGCGCTGCTGGGCAAGCAGCTCGGCGTACGGCCGCAGGGCTGGCGGGAGGCCGCCGGCGGCTACGGGGAGGCGGACGTGTACCGCTCGGCGGCGGACATCACCGGGCCGGAGTCGCTGGCCCGGGTGCGGGCGCACAAGCAGGAGCTGAAGGCGGCGGCCAAGGCCGCCAAGGCGCGCGGCGGGAGCTGAGCGCGGCCCGGCGGCCCCTGCGCTACGCCGGTGCCGGGACAGGAGCCCCGGCGGCGGACGGAGCCGGGCGGCGGCGCAGGGCGGCTGCGTACACCTCGTCCGCGTGCAGCCGCCGCAGCTCCTCCGACAGCAGCTCGGCCGTGCTGCGGATCTTCAGGGCGGCGGTGCGGTCCGGGCTGTCCGGCAGGCTCAGCGTGGCCAGCACCCCGTCGGGCCGGTCCACGCGGATGTCGCCCTCGGGGGTCCCCAGCCGCACCCCGGTGATGACGGGCCCGCCGGTGGCGACCCGCTCCACCGGCACGCCCAGCCGGTCCTCCAGCCACCGCGCGAGGAGTTCCGCGCTCGGGTTCCCGGCCTCGCTCTCCACGGCCGCGCCGGTCACCGGCAGCGGCTTCTGGTCCAGCGCGGCGGCGAGCAGCGCCCGCCAGGGGGTGAGCCGGGTCCAGGCCAGGTCGGTGTCCCCGGAGGCGTACGCGGCCCCCTGCGCGGCCAGCGCGGCCAGCGGGTCGGCGGCCGCCTCGGAGTCCGTGATCCGGCGCTGCGCCAGCGCGCCCAGCGGGTCCCGGGCCGGGTCGGCCGGGGCGTCGGCGGGCCACCAGGCCACGACGGGGGCGTCGGGGACGAGGAGCGGCAGGACCACGGAGCCGGCCTGCTCGGTGAGCGCCCCGTGCAGCCGCAGCACGACGACCTCGCCGGTCCCGGCGTCCGAGCCGACCCGCAGCTCGGCGTCGAGCCGGGTCTGGCGGAGCCGGTGCGGGCCGCGCGAGGAGCGCTTGACCACCGCGAGGATGCGGCAGGGGTGCTCCCGGGAGGCCTCCGTGGCCGCGCGGATCGCGTCGTAGGCGTTCTCCTCGTCGGTGGCGATGACGAGGGTCAGGACCAGGCCCATGGCGGGGCTTCCGATGGCCCGCCGGGCTTCGAGCAGGGCCCGGTCGACCTTGCTGGACGTGGTGTCGGTGAGTTCGGTCCGCATGGGTCGAGTGTGGCAGCGGGGGCGGCCGGTGCGTCACCCGGCGGGGCGCCCATCCGTCACCTGCGGCGCCGGGCGGTCCCGAAGAGGGAGCGGGAGATCTCCCGGCCCAGCTGGGTGCCGACCGACCGGGCCAGCGAGCGGAAGATTCCGCTCCCCATCACCTGCTGCACCGGCGACGGCTTCTCCGCGGGCCGGCGGGGCTGCTGCGGACGGGAGGCCTCCGTCTCCGCTTCCGTCCGCGAGGCCTCCGCCCGCGCCGCCTCGGCCTCCGCCTCGGCCTCTGCCGCCGCCTCCGCGGCCGCCTGCTCCGCGCTGATCTTCTCGTACGCCGACTCGCGGTCGACGGGCTGCGCGTAGCGCGCGTACAGCGGCGAAGCCTGCACCGCCCGGTCCAGCTCCGCGGCCCCGACCGGAGCCATCAGCGACTGCGGGGCCCGCAGCCGGGTCGCCGCGACCGGCGTCGGGGCGCCCCTCTCGTCGAGCACGGTGACGACGGCCTCTCCGGTCCCGAGCACCGTCAGGAGCTCCTCCAGGTCGTACTCCGAACGGGGGTAGGTCCGCACCGCGGCCCTGAGCGCCTTGGCGTCGTCCGGGGTGAACGCGCGCAGCGCGTGCTGTACCCGGCTGCCGAGCTGGGCCAGCACGTCCGCCGGCACGTCCTGGGGGCTCTGCGTCACGAAGAAGACGCCGACGCCCTTCGAGCGGATGAGCCGGACCGTCCGGGTGACGGCCTCCAGGAAGGCCTTCGAGGCGCCGTCGAAGAGCAGGTGCGCCTCGTCGAAGAAGAAGACGAGCTTCGGCTTGTCGAGGTCGCCCGCCTCGGGCAGGGCCGCGAACAGGTCGGCGAGCAGCCACATCAGGAAGGTGGAGAACAGCTGCGGCCGGTCCTGCACGGCCGGGAGCTCCAGCAGGGAGACGACGCCGCGCCCGTCGGGCGCCGTCCGCAGCAGATCGGCGGTGTCGAACTCGGGCTCGCCGAAGAACACGCCGGCGCCCTGCTGCTCGAACGCGGTCAGGGCGCGCAGGATCACCCCGGCCGTCGCCGCGGAGATGCCGCCGATGTCCTTCAGCTCGGCCTTGCCGCGGTCCGACACGAGGAACGCGACGACGGCCCGCAGGTCCTTCAGGTCGTACAGCTCCAGGCCCTTGGCGTCGGCGTAGTGGAAGACCAGGCCGAGCGACTGCTCCTGGGTGCGGTTGAGCCCGAGCACCTTCGACAGCAGCACCGGCCCGAAGTCCGTCACCGTGGCGCGCACCGGGACGCCCGGCCCGATGCCGCCGAGCGAGAGGAACTCGGCGGGGCAGCCGCCCGGCTGCCAGTCCTGGCCGACCTCGCGGGCGCGCCCGGCCGTCTTCGGGTGCGGCTCGCCCGGGGCCGCGATGCCGGAGACGTCCCCCTTGACGTCGGCGAGGAACACGGGGACGCCGCTCGCGGACAGCTGCTCGGCGATGAGCTGGAGGGTCTTCGTCTTGCCGGTCCCGGTCGCGCCGGCGATCAGGCCGTGGCGGTTGAGGACCGCGAGCGGGACGCGGACGCGCCGGTCCGGAAGGCATGCGCCGTCCCACAGGAGCGCGCCCAGTTCCAGCGCCGGACCGGTGAAGGCGTACCCGGCGGCGATCCGGTCGGCCGGCGCTTCCGGGGCGGTGCTCTCGCTCATACGACCCTCCCGCATTGACCCTGTACGCCACTTTTGCACCGCCGGTGGGAGGCTGCGCCCGCAGGCGCGGGCCCGGTAGGCTTTCCGTGTGATCTTCAAGCGCATCGGAAACGGGCGGCCGTACCCCGACCACGGCAGGGAAACCACCCGGCAGTGGGCGGATGTCGCCCCGCGCCCGGTCCGGCTCGACCAGTTGGTGACGACCAAGGGGCAGCTGGACCTCGAGACGCTGCTCGCCGAGGACTCGACCTTCTACGGGGACCTCTTCGCCCACGTCGTGAAGTGGCAGGGCGACCTGTACCTGGAGGACGGCCTGCACCGCGCGGTCCGCGCGGCCCTCCAGCAGCGCCAGGTCCTGCACGCGCGCGTCCTCGAAATGGACTGACGGCGGACCCGGCCACCGCACCGGGCGGGACTCCGCGACAGCCGCGGCGACCCGTCGCGCCCCCGCCCGCCTCCCGCTTGGCGCGAATTGCGCCTTTCGGGTCGGTCTTGCCCTATCAACAGATCATTTGGTGGGCAACCTCTCCGCCCGGTATTACGCTGCGCCCATGAGCATGCTCACTCCCCCCGGCATGGGCGGAAAGTACCGCGTCACGGGAGCGGCCTATCCCCGCCTGAGCCGGCGCCCGCGCCGCCGCAGGATCGTGTTCGCCGTACTCGGCGCGGTCCTCGGGATCGCCCTGCTCGGTTACGGATCCCTGCAGCTCATCCAGGTGTTCCGCGGCGACGGCGACGAACCGCGCGCCACCGCCGGCGGGAAGTGCCCCGACAAGGGCAGCGGGGCGGCCTCGGCCGCGCCGGCCGCCGCCCCCGCGGTCGTCCTGCCGCAGCCCGCCGACATCACCGTCAACGTCTACAACGCCACCCAGCGCGCGGGCCTGGCCAAGGCCGTCGGGGACGAGCTGAAGGCGCGCGGGTTCACGGTCGGCCAGGTCGGCAACGCCCCCGCCGACTTCGACAAGAAGGTCCCCGGGACGGGGATACTGCTCGGCTCGCCGAAGACCGACAAGGCGGCCTACTCCGTCCTCGGTACGCAGCTCGCGGGCGACACCCTGCAGAGCGACGCCCGCGAGGGCGCCGACATCGACCTGATCCTCGGCGACGCGTTCACGGAGCTGAGTCCGAAGGCGACCGCGGACCAGGAGCTGGCGCTGCTGGCCAACCCCAAGCCGGCGGCCGCACCGGCCTGCTGACCCGGCGGCGGCCGGCCTGCGGCATGCGGCATGCGTCGGCGACAGGGCCGGAAGCCGGAGAAGGCCCCGGCGCCGCACGGCACCGGGGCCGGGAATCCCCTACTCGGCCGAGCCGTACATGCGGTCGCCCGCGTCGCCCAGCCCCGGCACGATGTAGCCGTGCTCGTTGAGCCGCTCGTCCACCGCGGCCGTCACGACCGTCACCGGCGTGCCCGCGAGCTCGCGCTCCATGACCTCGACGCCCTCCGGGGCCGCCAGCAGCACCACGGCCGTCACGTCGTCCGCGCCGCGCTTGATCAGCTCCTGGATGGCCGCGACCAGCGTGCCGCCCGTCGCCAGCATCGGGTCGACGACGTACACCTGGCGCCCGGAGAGGTCCTCCGGCATGCGCGTCGCGTACGTGGAGGCCTCCAGGGTCTCCTCGTTGCGGACCATGCCCAGGAAGCCCACCTCGGCCGTCGGCAGCAGCCGCACCATTCCGTCGAGCATGCCGAGGCCGGCGCGCAGGATCGGCACGACCAGCGGGCGCGGGTGCGACAGCTTCACGCCGGTGGTCGGCGCGACCGGGGTCTCGATGTCGGACTGCTCGGTGCGGACGTCCCGGGTGGCCTCGTAGGCGAGGAGCGTCACCAGCTCGTCGGCGAGTCGGCGGAAGGTGGGGGAGTCGGTGCGCTTGTCGCGCAGGGTGGTCAGTTTGTGCGCCACCAGGGGGTGATCGACGACCTGCAAACGCACAGCATCCTCCAAAGCTCAAGAGTCGGGTTTCGACCTGCGACCAGCAAAAACGGCCGCACGTTTTCGCGACCCACACCCAAGAGGCTACGCGGTGTGCGCGCCGCCGTGCGCCCCCGGCGCCCGCCCGGGCCCCGCCCGGCCCCTGAGGATGCGGCCCGGCCGTGTGCCCAGCACGCTGGTCACGTGACCAATGCACCGGTGATCGCGGCCGTCGACGGATCCGAGCACAGCCTGCGCGCCCTCGACTGGGCCTGCGCAGCGGCCGTGCGGCACGGCACCGGACTCGTCGTCGCCCACGTCCTGCCCGACAGCGCCCAGCTGTACGTCGCCCGCCGCTCCTCCCTCGCCGATCCGGGCGCACCCGCGGAATGGGAGGACCCGGTCGCGGAGCGGATCCGCACCCTGCTCGCGGAGGCCTCCGGAACCCCGGAGGACGTCCGCTACGAGTCCCTGACCGGCTCCGTCCCCGAGGCGCTGCGCGTGATCGGCTCGGGCGCGCGGATGCTGGTGATGGGCTCGCGCGGGCGAGGCGGCTTCGCCGCCCTGCTGCTCGGATCGAACAGCAGGGCCGTCTCCGGGACGGCCCCCTGCCCGGTCGTCGTCGTCCCGCACGAGGCGCGCGACGCCGCCGCCGGGGGCACGGCGGGCCCCTCCGCCGGCCGGGTGGTCCTCGGGTTGCACGTCGAAGAGACCCCGGACGACGTCATCGCCTTCGCCCTCGGCGAGGCGGCCTCGCGCGGCACGGACCTCCAGGTCCTCTCCGCATACGCCGTCCCGCCGTCACCCGTGGTGGTGGCCGACACCCCCTTCACGGTGCTCACCCCGGAGGGGCTCGCGGACGGCGCCGACACCGCGCCCGCCGAACGCGAGATGCTGCGCGCCCAGAGCCGGCGCCTGGCCCCGCACCGGGAGCGCGCGCCGGACACCGCCGTCGCCCAGGCCGCCGTACCCGGCGACGCGGCGGGCGGACTGGTCGAGGCCTCCCGGTCCGCGGCCCTCGTCGTGGTGGGCCGCCACCACCCGAGGCGCAGCGTCCGCGGCCTCGCGATCGGCTCCGTCGCGCACGCCGTACTGCACCACGCGCACGGCCCCGTGGCCGTCGTCCCGGCTCTCTCGGACGACGTCTGACCTGCACGGGGGTGGCGTCAAGGGGGCCTGCGGGGGGAAGGTGGGTGCGGAGGGGTTTCCTCCGCACGGGCGGAGGAGGAAGACCTGACCAGCCGGGGTGGGTGGTGGCCGATGCCCGACACGCAGCCGAGCCGAGACAGCGGCGAGGACGACGCGCCGGAAACCGCGGCGCAGCGCCGGGCGCGCCGCGCGCAGTTCCTGCGCGACCTGATGGAAGCGCGCGCCCTGCGCGACCGGGTCCAGCCCCGCCGGGCCCGCGCCGCGCGCATGCGCCAGCAGATGCGGATGCGCACATTCCGCTGGTGACGCGCGTGCCCTGGCGGTGACGCCTGCGGCCTGAGGGGCCCGTGTGACGCCCGTGACCACCGGGCGGATTTCGGCGCGCCCGCAGGCCCGCGGCACGGCCACGCGCGCGGGCGACCGCCGGTCGGCCGTACGCCGCGCACCCCCGGAACGCCCCCGGGACGCCCCCGCCGGGCGCCGGCCGCCCCGCGCCGCCGTGGCCGACGGGCCGCCCCGCGCCCGCCGCCGCGGGCGGCACGGCACGACGCAAGCGCGGAAGACCTCTCGCAAAGCCGCTGTTTCTGCCACGATGCCGATTGGGCGGGGCACGAAACGGCGAGCAGCACGGCCGTTCCAACCCTCCCCACCTCCGGCCGGGGGGACCTCCAACCGGCACGCCTATGACCAGTGGGAGAGTCACGGTGTACTTCGCCGCACTGCTCGCGCGCACCGAAGACGGGTGGGAAGCGAGCGACATGGAACTCGACGACGTCGAGTCCCTCAGCGATCTGATCGATCTCGCCCGTGCCGCCGCTGTCGACGACGACACGGTGGTCGCCCTCATCGAGCAGGAGGACGCCTGGTTCGGCGTCGTCCGCGTGGACGGCGAGGAGGACCCGCGGTACTTCGTCTCGAACGCCGCCGCCGCCTCCCGCAGCTCCTACGGCTCGATGCTGACCGACGAGCTGCTGGGCAGCGACGAGGAGGACGACGAACTCGACGAACTGGACCTTGACGGCACCGAGGACGGCGAGGAGGAGGCGATCACCGCGTACGGCGGGTCGGACGACGGGGACGACGGGCCCGGCTCCGGTGCGGAGCCGGTTCCGGCCGGGCCGCTCGGCGACCCCCGCCTGCTGGACGACCTCGGGGTGACCCACAAGCAGCTGATGACCCTCGACGGGGACGCGCTCTCGGAGATCGCCGAGTCCCTCGGCGCGACCGAGGTGCTGGAGGCAGTGCGCTAGTGACCACCGAGCACCACCCCCCGCACCCCTCCGCGCCAGGCCCCGCCCCCGATCCCGTACGGGACCCGTGGCGGGACCCCATGCGCCTGGCGCTGCGGGAAGCCGCACGGGCGGTGCCGGCCGGCGACGTGCCGGTCGGCGCCGTCGTGCTCGGCCCGGACGGGGAGCTGCTCGCCGCCGGGCACAACGAACGGGAGGCCGCCGGCGACCCGACAGCGCACGCCGAGGTGCTGGCGCTGCGCCGGGCGGCCGCCCGGCTGGGGGAATGGCGGCTTCCGGGGTGCACCCTGGTGGTGACCCTGGAGCCGTGCGTGATGTGCGCGGGCGCGCTCGTCCAGGCGCGGGTGGCGCGGGTCGTGTACGGCGCGGCGGACGAGAAGGCGGGCGCCGCCGGCTCCCTGTGGGACCTCGTACGGGACCGCCGGCTCAACCACCGACCGGAAGTGGTCCGCGGGGTCCTGGCGGAGGAGTGCGCGCGGCAGCTGACGGACTTCTTCCGGCAGCTGTGAGGCCCCCCGGCGGGGCCGTCCCCGGAGCGGATTTCGGAACTGGGCCGACCTTGGGCTAGGATCTCTCTCGGTAGCGTGTCCGAGTGGCCGAAGGAGCTCGCCTCGAAAGCGAGTATGGGGCAACCCATCGGGGGTTCAAATCCCTCCGCTACCGCTCCGATCGAGAGCCTCGTCCCGCAAGGGTCGGGGCTCTCGGCGGTTTCCGGGGTGCGGAGCGCCTGGTGCCGGGGGATTCGTACGGGAGGACCTCGTACGGGAGCGCCTCTCAGCGGGTCCGCGGCCGCGGACCCCCGTACTCCGCACCGGTGAGCGCGGGACGCCCCCGGCGCCCCCCGCGTGACCGCACCGCCCGCCGGGCGTTGTCACGGCATGACCAAGACCCAGCGCATGCTCGCCGCCATCGCCCTCGCGGGGGCCGCCGCGGGACTCGCCGCACCCGCCGCCTCCGCCGCGCCCGTGGCGCCTCTCACCCTTCCGGACCTGCCGCGTCCCGCGGGGATGCCGGAGGGGGCCGTGCCGGGCTCCGTCCAGGAGATCGGCGGGCAGCTCAACGAGCTGAACCAGCTGAACCAGCTGGCGGAGCTCCCGAACCACCTGGAGCCCGTCGTCGCGCCCGTCGCGCCGGTACTCGGGCTGCTCGGCGCCATCCAGTAGCGCGCGGCGGGGCCGCGGGCCGGGACTCTTCCGGGGGAGGTGCGGTCCCGGGCCCGCGGCGGACCCGCCGGGCCGGGCCCGCCGGTCTCCTGCCGCAACCGGCGGACCCGCCTCCATCGTGCGGGGCCGCGCCCGAAGCGCGGCGCGGCAAAAGGCCCGCGCGGCAGGGCCATTGGTCCCGAAGCCCAGACCGGCGCGCCGGGCCGACCGGATAGACTCACCCGACCTGGCAGGACCGGTTGGGGAGGCCGACACCGCTGATGGAGACCAAGAAGATGATCACGGGAGGGCTCGTCGTCTTCGTGCTCTTCGTGATCATCACGCAGCCGGTCAAGGCCGCCGACATCGTGAAGATCGGCTTCCAGGGCATCTCGGACGCCGCCCACGGCATCGGGGCGTTCATGACCGAACTGGTGACCTGAAACCCGTAAGCCGAGGCAGCCCCGTCGGGCCGAACGGCCCCCCACTCCTACGGGTGGGGGTTTTTGTGTACCCCGCCCTCGTGGCAACTTCGCCAATAACGCCCCATTGTGCCCAACTTGCCCTCAACACGGCGATATACGGTGCTTGCATACAGTGCACATGTGTTGTGATGCTATGACCGCTTTTGACGGATAGTTGATGTGGTTGATCTGGTTGATCTGAAGGGGTGGCGTGACCGTGCCGGCCAGTACTGCGCCTCAGGTGCCACCCCAGCAGGACCCCCAGCAGGACCAGCAGCACGGCCAGGAGGAGGCTCCGGCGCCCCCCAGGCCGCAGAGCCGGGGCGCGGACACCCGGGCGCTCACCCAGGTCCTCTTCGGGCAGCTGAAGGGCCTCCAGCCGGGCAGTCGCGAGCACGAGCGGATCCGCGGGGCCCTCATCGAGGCGAACCTGCCGCTGGTGCGGTACGCGGCCGCCCGCTTCCGCAGCCGCAACGAGCCGATGGAGGACGTGGTGCAGGTCGGCACCATCGGCCTGATCAACGCCATCGACCGCTTCGACCCGGACCGCGGGGTGCAGTTCCCGACCTTCGCCATGCCGACCGTGGTGGGCGAGATCAAACGATACTTCCGCGACAACGTCCGCACCGTGCACGTGCCGCGCAGGCTCCACGAGCTGTGGGTCCAGGTCAACGCCGCCACCGAGGACCTCACCACCCTCCACGGCCGCACCCCCACGACTCCCGAGATCGCGGAACGGCTGCGGATCAGCGAGGACGAGGTGCTCTCCTGCATCGAGGCCGGACGCAGCTACCACGCCACCTCGCTGGAGGCCGCCCAGGAGGGCGACGGCCTGCCGGGCCTGCTCGACCGGCTCGGGTACGAGGACCCCGAGCTCGCCGGCGTCGAGCACCGCGACCTCGTCCGGCACCTGCTCGTGCAGCTGCCCGAGCGCGAGCAGCGGATCCTGCTGCTGCGCTACTACAACAACCTGACGCAGTCCCAGATCAGCGCGGAGCTCGGAGTCTCCCAGATGCACGTCTCCCGCCTGCTCGCCCGGAGCTTCGCTCGACTCCGATCCGCAAACAGGATCGAGGCGTAACCGGATCGGGTGGAGATCCGCCGCAGGTTTCCCGACAGAACCGGCGCAATCCGCTCTATCGCTGGAGATATATGTCGACTTGGCGCTACAGCGCGTTGCCGACATGTGACATTCTGCTTGAACCGCGTTTGCCGCAGCCCCGGCTCCGGTATTCAGGTTGAGGCTGCGTTCCTCCGACGGGCGCGCCGTCCGCGACCGTCCGCGACCTCAAGGGGGTGGCATGTCCGAAGACCAGGGCAGCTCCAAGGTGCTCACGCTCGTCAAGAGCGATGCGCCGACAGCACCCGCGGTGTCCCACCGCCCGGAAGCCATCGACACCCGCACCCTCTCCCGCTCCCTCTTCCAGCGACTCGCCGCCCTGGACCCGGACAGCCCCGACCGGGCCTACGTGCGCGACACGCTCATCGAGCTGAACCTCCCGCTCGTGCGGTACGCGGCCGCCCGCTTCCGCAGCCGCAACGAGCCGATGGAGGACATCGTCCAGGTCGGCACGATCGGCCTGATCAAGGCGATCGACCGGTTCGACTGCGAACGGGGCGTCGAGTTCCCGACGTTCGCGATGCCGACCGTCGTGGGCGAGATCAAACGATTCTTTAGGGACACCTCCTGGTCCGTGCGGGTCCCGCGGCGCCTCCAGGAGCTGCGCCTGGCGCTCACCAAGGCGAGCGACGAACTCGCGCAGCGGCTCGACCGCTCCCCGACCGTGCCCGAACTCGCCGCCGTACTGGGCGTGTCCGAGGAGGACGTCGTCGACGGGCTGGCCGTCGGCAACGCCTACACCGCCTCCTCGCTCGACTCGCCCTCCCCGGAGGACGAGGGCGGCGACGGCTCGCTCGCCGACCGGCTGGGGTACGAGGACACCGCGCTCGAAGGGGTCGAGTACCGCGAGTCCCTCAAGCCGCTGCTGGCCAAACTCCCGCCCCGCGAGCGGCAGATCATCATGCTGCGCTTCTTCGCCAACATGACGCAGTCGCAGATCGGCGAGGAGGTGGGCATCTCCCAGATGCACGTCTCCCGGCTGCTGACGCGCACCCTCGCACAGCTCCGCGTCGGACTGATCGGGGACTGACGCCTCGCGCGCGCGGCCGCCGGGTCCGGACTCCTTCCGGACGCGGCGGCCGCACACGCGTGCGTCGGCGGGGTTCACATATGACGGGGCATCAGCCACACTGCGGCGCGTGCCCGACGGATGCCCCAGGCCAGGAGCCGCCCTCGCCCGCCATCGCGCGCGCCGCCGTGCCGGCCGCCGCGCCCGCGCCTCCGGGCGCGCGCCGGACGTGCGGGCCGCGGGGCTGCTCGCCCTGTGCGCGGCCGCGGCCTGCCTGGCCGGCTGCGCCGCCGCCCCGGCCGGCGGGTACACGGCCGCCGGAGCCGCGGCGCCCGGGCCTGAGCGGCGCGCCGGCGACAACGTCGCCCCGCGGGGGCCGGTGGAGTTCCGGCAGCTCGGCGGCCCGCCCCCGGCGGGCGGACCGGCGCCCTCGGCCGGCACGCCCGCCGGCGGTCCGGACGGGCCGGGCGCCGGCAGGTCCGGGGGCGGCGTACCCGGCGGGGGCGCCGCACCACCCGGTGGGCGCGGCAGCCAGGCACCGCCCGCCCCGGGATCCTCCGAGCCGGCGCCGGGGAGCCCCCCGGACAGCACGCCCCCTCCGGCCCCGAGCGCCTCGCCGCCTCCTGCATCCCCGCCCGCGAGCGTGCCCGCGCCCGCGCCCGGACCGGCGTACGTCACCGTGGGCGAGCCCGTCCGCGCGCCGGCGGCGGACCGCTGGTGCGAGCAGGTGACCGTCCGCATCGCCAACACGGGCGGCACGGCGGTCCGTTCGGGGACGCTCACCTTCGAGACGCACGTCATCGGCGCCTTCGGCATCGACTGGGCCACGGTCAGGACCCGTCGGCCCCTGCCCGCGCCGCTGGCCGGCGGGACGGCGCGGACGCAGACGTACACGGTCTGCCTGGACGCCTGGCGGGTCCCCCTCGGCATGCACGTGGAGACCCGGCGGGTCACTGCCGCCTGGAGCTGAGCCGCCCTGACGGCGCCCGGTGCCGGTGTCCGCGTACCGTCAGCGCAGGACGGTCCAGAAGACCGCGGCGAACCGCGCGCGAGTGCCGCGGGTGCCGCCAGTGCGGTGAGGCTTCCCCGGCCCGCCGGCCGTCGCGGCTTTGGGGATTCCTTTACCGCCGGACCGTCCGAATTCATTTGCCTGTAGCAACCAACCGCTTCTATGGTTGCCTGGAGCAACGACACGCGGAGGAGGAGGGCCAGGTGCCGACGCAGACCGCCCCGGCGGACCGCTACGAGGAACTGGCCCGGCAGCTCGGCAGCATCGGCGCGGTCAAACGGGACCTCGGCCGCCTCCTCCCGCCGGACTGCCCCCCGGGCTCCGCGGCCGTCCTGACGATCCTCGACCGCCATGGAGAAATGCGGCTCAGCCGCCTCACCGACCTCATGGGCATCGACATCTCGGTGACCAGCCGCCACGTCGCCCATGTCGCCGACCGCGGCTGGATCACCCGGGACGCCGACCCCGGAGACGGCCGCTGCCGCATCCTGCGGCTCACGCCCGCGGGCGCCGCCCTCCTGGCCGAGATCGGCGCCCGGTACACCGGCGCGCTGGCCGGAGCCCTGGCCGACTGGTCCGCCCACGACGTGGACGCCCTGTGCTCGCTGCTGGCCCGACTCCGGACGAGCGTCCGAACAGGCCTCCGGCAGAGCCCCTAGACGAAGGAACCCCCATGACCACCACGACACCCGCCCGGGTGGAGGGAGGCGGCCCGTCGCAGGCCCCGTCCGGCCAGGCCCCCGCCGACGCCTCGGGCGTACCGATGACCCACCCGCAGATCATGAAGGCGCTCTCCGGGCTGATGCTCGGCATGTTCGTGGCGATCCTGTCCTCGACGATCGTCTCCAACGCGCTCCCCCAGATCATCAGCGAGCTCGGCGGCACCCAGTCCTCCTACACCTGGGTCGTCACCGCCGCCCTGCTGTCGATGACCGCCGCGACCCCCCTGTGGGGCAAGCTCGCCGACCTGTTCAGCAAGAAGCTGCTGGTGCAGCTGGCCCTCGTCGTCTACGTGCTCGGCTCGGTCGTCGCCGGGCTGTCCCAGAGCACCGGCATGCTCATCGCCTGCCGCGTCGTCCAGGGCATCGGCGTCGGCGGCCTGTCCGCCCTCGCGCAGATCGTGATGGCCGCCATGATCTCCCCGCGCGAGCGCGGCCGGTACAGCGGCTACCTCGGCGCCGTCTTCGCCGTCGCCACCGTCGGCGGCCCGCTGCTCGGCGGCGTCATCACCGACACCGACTGGCTGGGCTGGCGCTGGTGCTTCTACGTCGGCGTCCCCTTCGCCGTCATCGCACTCGTCGTCCTGCAGAAGACACTCCGGCTGCCCGTCGTCCGCCGCGCCGACGCCAAGGTCGACTGGCTCGGGGCGGTCCTCGTCAGCGGGGCCGTCTCGCTGCTGCTCATCTGGGTCACGCAGGCCGGCGACTCCTACGGCTGGATCTCCTGGACCACCCTGGCCATGACCGGCGGCGCCGTCGTCCTCGCCCTGCTCTTCGTTCTCGCCGAAAGCCGCGCCGCCGACCCGGTCATCCCGCTGCGGCTCTTCCGGAACAAGACCATCGCCCTCGCCTCGGCCGCCTCCCTCTTCGTGGGCACGGCGATGTTCTCCGGCACCGTCTTCTTCAGCCAGTTCTTCCAGCTGGCCCGCGGTGAATCCCCCACGATGTCCGGCATCCTGACCATCCCGATGATCGGCGGGCTGTTCGTCTCCTCCACCGTCTCCGGCCAGGTGATCACCAAAACGGGCCGGTGGAAGGGGTGGATCGTCTCCGGCGGCGTGCTCCTGACCGCCGGCCTCGGGCTCCTCGGCACCCTGCGCCACGACACCCCGTACTGGCACATCGCCGTCTACATGGCGCTCACCGGGCTCGGCCTCGGCATGATGATGCAGAACCTCGTCCTCGCCACCCAGAACCAGGTGGCACCCGGCGACCTCGGCGCGGCCAGCTCCGTCGTCACCTTCTTCCGCTCCCTCGGCGGCGCCGTCGGCGTCTCGGCGCTCGGCGCGCTCATGGCCCACCGGGTCAGCCGCTACGTCGAGGAGGGGCTGGCCGCCCTCGGCCCGAAGGCGGCCGCGATGGGCCACGGCGGCACCGCCGGCGGCGGCATCCCCGACCTCGACGCCCTGCCCGCGCCGCTGCGCGCGGTCATCGAGTCCGCGTACGGGCACGGCGTGGGCGACGTGTTCCTCTACGCCGCCCCTTCGGCCCTCCTCGCGCTGCTCCTGGCGGTGTTCATCAAGGAGGTGGCGCTGAAGTCCGGCCCGGCGGAGCACGGTTCGGCGCCCTCCGTGCAGGAGTAGGGGCGCGGCAGAGGCGGCAACTGCGGCTGCGGCTGCGGCTGCGGCTGTGCATGCGGCTGCCGGGCGGCGGGATCAGGACGCGCCGGAGGCGGCGGTCGCGGGGGCGGTCAGGTCGTAGAAGACCGCTCCGCCCACCGTCGTGGCGGTGAAGTTGGCCTCCACCCACTCCGTGATCGCACTGCTGGTGGCGCCGCCGGGCCCGCCGCCGCGCCGCATCCCGGCCCCCTCGCCGGCGGCGGGGCCTGCGCTGCTCCCGATGAAGTAGTGGATCCTGCCGGACCGCACGTACTCCCGGAACTGCTCCAAGGTGGGCGAGGGATCGCTGCCGTTGAAGCCGCCGACCGGCATCACCGCTTCCCCGGAGGCCAGTTGGTAGCCCGCCGCGTTCTGGGCGCCCACGACGGCGGCTGCCCACGTGTACGCGCCCGCGCCCGCGCGCAGGGCCGCCACGGCCTCCCCGCTCGGCTTCGTCCCGTTCAGCAGGCCGCCCGCGCCCCCCGGGCCGCCGGGTCCGCCACCCCGCGGCCCGCCGGCGCCGCCCGCCGGGCCTCCGGGGCCTGCGGTCGCGCCGCCCGGGCCGCCGGGGAGCATCCGGCCGTCTGCCGTCCGCCCGTCCCGGCCCGGCATCCCGCCCGGCATACCTTGCACCGGGGCGCCCTGCGGGCCGGCGCCCTGCGGGAGGTCGGCGCCCTCGAAGGCCCTCCGCCCGCCGGGGCCCGCGCCGGCCACCGCCGGGCCGGCCTTCGGGATCGAGCCGGTGTGCGGGGACGCCACCGTGGCCAGGCAGTACGCGAACGGCCCGGCCAGTGCCGCGGCCAGCCCCAGCGCCGCCGCGGCCCGCGTGAACCTGCGGCCCTTCCGCGCACCCGCGAACAGCCCCGCGGCTGCCGCCAAGCCGGCGGCAAGCACGGCCCAGCGCAGCCACGGCAGGAAGTCCGGGGAACGCCCGAGCAGCACCCATGACCACCAGGCGGTCAGGGCGAGCGTGCCGGACAGGGCGGCCGCGGCCGCCGTACTGCCCCGCTCCTCCCACAGCAGCGCCACACCCATACCGACCAGCGCGGCCGTGAACGGCGCCAGGGCCACTGTGTAGTACTCGTGGAAAATGCCGCGCATCGAGCTGAAGACGGCCGCGGTGAGCAGCAGCGGACCGCCCCAGGCCAGGAAAGCGGCGCGCGCCGCGGACTCCATGGAGGCCGCCGGGCGGGCCGCCTTCCACGTGATCACCAGCCCGGCGGCGAGCATGGCCAGGGCAGCGGGCAGCAGCCAGGACGCCTGCCCGCCGACACCGGCAGAGAACAGCCGCTCGATGCCGGTCTCCCCCCAGCCGCCACCGCCGCCGGGGCGGCCGCCGCCGACGCTGCCGGTCTCGTTGCCGTTGATCCGGCCGAGGCCGTTGTAGCCGAGGGTCAGCTCCAGGAAGGAGTTGGTCTGCGAGCCGCCGATGTACGGGCGCGAGGAGGCGGGCCACAGCTCGACGACCGCCACCCACCAGCCGCCCGCCACCGCCATGGCCGCCCCCGCCGCCAGCAGCTGGCCGAGCCTGCGGCGCAGCCGGGCCGGGGCGCAGAGGGCGTACAGGAGGGCCAGCGGCGGCAGGATCACGAACGCCTGGAGGGTCTTCGTCAGGAAGGCGAGGCCCGCCACCGCCCCGGCGGCGACCAGCCAGCCGGTACGGGCGCCGTCGAGGGCGCGCAGCACGCAGTAGACGGTGGCGGTCAGCAGCAGCGTGAGCAGCGCGTCGGGGTTGTTGAAGCGGAACATCAGCGCGGCGACCGGGGTGAGGGCGAAGACGGTGCCGCTGAGCAGGGCGGCCGCCGGGCCGAAGTGGCGGCGGACCGCCGCGTACAGCACGGCGGTTGTGGCGACGCCCATCAGGGCCTGCGGCACGAGGAGCTGCCAGCTGCCCAGCCCGAACAGCCGGACGGACAGGGCCATCGGCCACAGTGCTGCCGGCGGCTTGTCCACGGTGATGGAGTTGCCGGCGTCCGAGGAGCCGAAGAAGAAGGCCTTCCAGCTCTCGCTTCCGGCCTGGGCGGCCGCCGAGTAGAAGGAGTTGGCGTAGCCGGAGGCCCCGAGGTTCCACAGCAGCAGCGCGGCGGTCGCCGCGAGCAGGGCTCCCAGGGCGGGGAGTTCCCATCGGGGGCGGGGGACGGCCGGGGCGGCGGTCCGCCGCCCGGCGGTGCTGCCAGGGGCGGCGGCCCGGTCGGCGGGCGGGGCGTGCAGGGGCGGTACGGCCGAGGTCATCGCAGGTGGTCCTTTGCAGCAGGGGTGCGCCGGTCGGGGAAGACCCAGGCGCGGAAGAGCAGGAACCGCAGAACGGTCGCGGCGAGGTTCGCCGTGACCAGCACGGCCAGTTCGGTGCCGTGCCCGGGGCGGGGGGCGGCGGCGCCGAGCGCGGCGAGTGAGCCGCTGGTCAGGGCCAGCCCGACGGCGAACACGACGAGGCCCTGCGCCTGCTGGCGCACGGCCCGCTCGCGGCCGCGCACCCCGAAGGTGAGCCGCCGGTTGGCGGCGGTGTTGGCGACCGCGGACAGCAGCAGCGCGGCCGCGTTCGCGGTCTGCGGCCCGGCGCCGGACCGGAGGAGGGTGTAGAGGGCGAGGTAGCAGAGGGTGGACAGGGCGCCGACGGTGCAGAAGCCGAGCAGCTGCCGGGCCAGCCCGCCCGGTACGCCGGGGAGGGCGCTGCGGTCGCGCGGGTCGTCGCCGAAGGGGCGGGCCAGCCGGTCCAGCGGCAGGGCGCCGGTGGCGAGCGCCCGGCCAACCCGCCACACGCCCTTCAGGTCCTCGACGGCGGTCCGGGCGATGTGGACGCTGGAGCGGGGGTCGTCCACCCAGTCGACCGGGACCTCGTGGATCCGCAGCCCGGCCCGTTCGGCGAGCACCAGCAGCTCGGTGTCGAAGAACCAGCCGGAGTCCTCCACCAGCGGCAGCAGCCGTTCGGCGACGTCGCGCCGGACGGCCTTGAACCCGCACTGGGCGTCGCTGAAGCGGGCCGCCAGGGAGGAGCGCAGCAGCAGGTTGTACGCGCGGGAGACGAGCTCCCGCTTCGCTCCGCGGACCACGCGGGAGGAGCGGGCCAGCCGGGTGCCGATGGCCAGGTCGGAGTGGCCTGAGACGAGCGGGGCGACCAGCGGCAGCAGCGCGTTGAGGTCGGTCGAGAGGTCGACGTCCATGTAGGCCAGCACGGGTGCGTCGGAGCGTGCCCATACGGTGCGCAGGGCGCGGCCCCGGCCCTTCTCCTCCAGCCGGACGCTGCGTACGCCGTCGAGGCGGGCGGCGAGGTCGGCCGCTATCCGGGGGGTGGCGTCGGTGCTGGCGTTGTCGGCGATCGTGATGCGGAAGGCATACGGGAACGTGCGGCCGAGGTGGTCGTGGAGCCTGCGCACGCACGGGCCCAGGTCCGTCTCCTCGTTGAAGACCGGGACCACCACGTCGAGGACGGGCCCTCCCGGCACGGGCGCGAGGTGCGTCCGTGCCGGGAGGGTGCCGGCGGGAGTGTCGGTTGGCATGCCCGAAGCCTGGCCGGGCGGGCTGTCACCGCTGTGTGGTGAGCCTGTGGCCCGTCTGTGAGTACGGTGCCGGGGCGGCCGGGACCTCGGCGGGCGCAGTCGTCGGCGTCCGGGGGTGGGGCTCGGGGGCAAGGGGCAGGACGACTTCGAAGCAGGTCCGGCCCGGGCGGCTCTCGACGGTGACGCGGCCGCCGTGTGCGGCGACGACGGCCGCGACGATGGCGAGCCCGAGGCCGGTGGAGCCCGCGGTCCGCGAGCGTGAGGCGTCGCCGCGCGCGAACCGCTCGAAGACGCGGGGCAGCAGCTCGGCGGGGATACCGGGGCCGTCGTCCTCGATCCGGAGGCGGACAGCAGGCTCCGGGCGGCCGGCTTTGGCGGATGTTTCACGTGAAACCGCCGGTGTTTCACGTGAAACACGGGCGGTGACGGTGGTTCCGGGCGGAGTGTGGGTGCGGGCATTGGCCAGCAGGTTGACCAGGACCTGCTGGAACCGGGCGGGGTCGGCCCGGACGGGGGCCGGCTCGTCGGGAAGGTCGAGGCGCCAGTGGTGCCCGGGCCCGGCCGCGCGGGCGTCGCCGACCGCGTCGATGACGAGGGGGGCCAGGTCGGTGTCGGCGAGGGAGAGCGGGCGGCCCGCGTCGAGCCGGGCCAGCAGGAGGAGGTCCTCGACGAGCCCGGTCATCCGGGTGGCCTCGCACTCGATGCGGTCCAGGGCGTGCCGGGTGTCCGGTCCGGGCTCCTCCCTGCCCCGCCGGGTGAGCTCCGCGTAGCCGCGGATGGAGGCGAGCGGAGTGCGCAGCTCATGGCTGGCGTCGGCGACGAACTGCCGGACCCGCATCTCGCTCTGCTGGCGGGCGGTGAGGGCGGAGGAGACGTGGCCCAGCATCCGGTTGAGCGCGGCGCCGACCTGGCCGACCTCGGTGCGGGGATCGGCCTCCGCGTCGGGCACCCGCTCGTGCAGGGCGGGCTCGCCGCTGTGCAGGGGCAGTTCCGAGACGCGGGTCGCGGTGGCGGCCACCCGCCGCAGCGGGCGCAGGGCGACGCCGACCATGGCCTGGCCGGCGAGGGAGGCCGCGATCAGACCGGCCAGGGTGACGCACACCTCGACCGCGACCAGGGTCCTCACGGTGGAGTCGACCTCGGCGAGCGGGTAGCCGAGGGCGATGCTGCCGTCGGGGGCGGCGAGGACGCGGTAGCCGCCGAGCCCCGGCAGGTCCAGGTCGGCGGGGGCGGTCCGCCCGGCCGCGGCCGCCTTGAGGGCGACGCGGGCGAGGGCGTCGGTCTGGGCCTGGGTGAGGGCGCGCCGGTGGTCGGCGGCGGGCCCGCCGGATGCGGAGAGGTGGGCACCGCGGACGGTGCCGTCGGCGTCGGTGCGGATGCCGACGGCACCCAGCGGGGTTCCGGGCGCGACCACGAACCAGAGGGCGTCACGGCCGGGCTTTCCCGCGCCGGGCCCCTTGGGGCCGGCCATGTCGACGCTGCCCCTCAGCTGCTGGTCCACCTTGGCGACGAGGTAGGAGCGCAGGGCAAGAGTGGTGACGGTGCCGATGGCGGCGCCGACGACGGCGATCAGCGACACCGCGGAGACGACGAGCCGGGCCCGCAGCGACCAGGTGCGCCCGCGCCGCAGCAGGCGGCGGACCGGACCGCGGCCCGGCCCCGGGCGGGCCCGCCCCGTCACAGATCGGCCGGCTTGATCAGGTAGCCGGCACCGCGCCGGGTGTGGATCATCGGGGGCAGGCCGGGTCCGCTCTCCAGCTTCCGGCGCAGGTAGGAGACGTACAGCTCGACGACGTTGGCCTGGCCGCCGAAATCGTACGACCACACCCGGTCCAGGATCTGCGCCTTGCTCAGCACCCGCCGCGGGTTGCGCATCAGGTAGCGCAGCAGCTCGAACTCGGTGGCGGTGAGGTGGATCTCCCGGCCGGCCCGCGACACCTCGTGGCTGTCCTCGTCCAGCAGCAGGTCGCCCACGCACAGCACGGAGCCGCCGCGGGCGGCCTGCGCGGCCCCCGAGCGGCGGACCAGGCCGCGCAGCCGGGCGACGACCTCCTCCAGGCTGAACGGCTTGGTGACGTAGTCGTCGCCGCCGGCGGTCAGACCCGCGATGCGGTCCTCGACCGAGTCCTTGGCGGTCAGGAACAGCACCGGGACCTGCGGGATCTCGCGCCTCAGGTGCCCCAGCACGGTCAGCCCGTCCATGTCGGGGAGCATGACGTCGAGGACGACGACGTCCGGCCGGAACTCCCGGGCGGCACGCACTGCACCCGCCCCGTCGCCGGCGCTGCGGACCTCGCAGCCCTCGTAGCGCATCGCCATGGAGAGCAGTTCGGACAGGGGCGCCTCGTCGTCGACGACGAGGACCCGGCAGGGCCCTCCGTCGGGCCGCACCAGGGCGGCGGAGTGACCGGTGGACGCGGACGCGGGGGAGGTGGTCGTCGCAGTCATGCGACCACCGTCCCGGCCGCCTCTGAGAGCGTTCTTGCCCCTGTCTGTGAATTCCCTGAGAAACTCCCTCGAGGCTCCTGCGGCCGTTGCCTCCGCGGCGTCAGCCCGCGCCGGGGCGGTCCGGCCGGCCCGGCGGGCCCGAGTGGTCCAGGGCGAAGAGGCGGGCCCCGTTGTCGTGGCAGACGGCGCGCAGCCAGCCGTCGCCGAGGCCGAGCCGCTCCAGGGAGTCGAGCTGGTGCTCGTACGGATAGGGGATGTTCGGGAAGTCCGTGCCGAGCAGGATCCGGTCGCCCAGGTCGGCGAGGCGCCCGAGGCCGCTCGGGGGGAAGACGCCGAACCGCTCCGAGAAGTCGGTGAAGGCCATGGTGGTGTCCAGGTACACGCCCGGGTACCGCTCGGCGAGGTCCAGGAAGTCGCCGTACTCGGGCATGCCCATGTGCGCGACGATCAGCGCCAGCCGGGGGTGGCGGGCCAGCAGGGCGGCGACGGGGCCCGGCCCGGTGTGCTTGCCCGGCACGGGCCCCGACCCGCAGTGCACGACGACGGGGATGCCCGCCTCGGCGAGCAGGCCCCACACCGGTTCGAGCAGCGCGTCGTTCGGGTCGTAGCCGCCCACCTGGAGGTGTGCCTTGAAGACACGGGCCCCGGCCTCGACGGCCTGCCGGACGTAGTCCCCGGCGCCTTGCTCGGGAAAGAACGTGGCCGTATGCAGGCAGTCGGGGGTGCGGGCGGCGAAGGAGGCCGACCAGGAGTTGAGCCAGGCGGCCATCTGCGGCTTGTGCGGGTAGAGCATGGAGGTGAACGCGCGGACGCCGAACTCCCGCAGCAGCTCGACCCGGCGGGCCTCCTCGTGCCGGTAGGTGATGGGCCATGCGACGCCGGTGAGCGGGCCCGCCGCGTCGAAGTAGTCCCACACCTTGGCCAGGACCCGTTCGGGCATGAAGTGCGTGTGCACGTCGACCAGTCCGGGCAGGCCGAGCCGCTCCCGGAAGGCGCGCACCGCGTCAGGCGTCGCGGTCAAACCCGTGGCTCCGCTCAACGGTCCCGACGTGCAGGGTGTAGCTCTCGTACCAGTCGCGGCGGCCCTGCTCCATGGCGGCCCGGTGCTCCTCCTCGCGGCGCCACCGGGCGAGCGCCTCGTGGTCGCGGAAGTAGGAGACGGTGATGCCGAGGCCGCCGGGCGTGCGGGCGGACTCGTATCCGAGGAAGCCGGGGACCTCCCGGACGAGCTCCGCCATGCGGGCGAGGGTCTCGGGGTAGCCGCTGTCGCCGGGCGTGCGGATGGAGGTGAACACGGCCATGACGTAAGGCGGTTGGAAAGCGGGTACAGGGGTGGCGGTCATGCCCCCACCCTCTGCGGCGGTGCGGCCCGTGTCCATGGGAAAAGGGGCCTGCGGGCGGAAGGGATCCAAGATTTGACCTTCCCGCCCCGGCTCCCGTCAGAAGAGCCCGTCCTGGCGGGCGCCGCCGCCGGACGGCACGGCAGCGACCGGCACGTCGGTGGTGCGGCCCGCGGCGGCGACGAGTTCCCAGCCGGCGAGCAGGCGGGTGTCCAGGACGAGCCCGTCGGAGAAGTGCAGGTCGGGGCCGGCCGCGGCGGCGAGCCGGCCGGCGACGGCCCCTCCGGACGCCATCGCGGTGACCACGCGGGCAGGATCGGGCAGTCCGTCCAGTGCGAACACCGTTCCGTGGTCGACGACTTCGCACGGCAGGCGCTCCAGCGACTGCGGCCAGCCCTCCAGAGCGGCCGCCTCCGCATGCAGCGCCGCAACCGCACCGGCCCGGTCGGCGGCCGCGGGCAGCCGGCTGCGGACGGCCCGCTTGCGGGCGTACGGGATCCGGTCGGGCACGCCCAGCGCGGCCCGCAGCAGCTCCTCGGTGCGCCGGCCCGCCATCAGCGGGCCGCGGCCGAGCCAGGACCACGCCACGGCCCCCTGCTCCAGGAGCCGGGCCGCACCCCGCTCCTCGGCCGTGATGCCGACCTTGACCAGCCCGGGCCCGAACCAGGCGAGGTAGACCCGGTAGGGGCGGGGATCGCCGGCGCGGGTGTCGGCGGCCACCGAGAACGACCGGTCCAGGCGGGCGCATTCGGGGCACTGGGCGTTACCGGCCGCGGCAGGAACGGCGGCGCCCGCCGGGCACGGCGTCCGCTTCCCGGCCCGCCGGACGCCGAGGCAGCTCCGCTCTCCGCGGGCGGCGAAGGCGAGCGCGGCCCCGTACAGGAGGGGGCTCGTGCGCTCACCGCGGCCGTCCGCGACCCAGCCGACGGCGGGCCGGCCTCCGCTCCAGCGGATCCCGGTGCACCGCCACGTCACAGCGGGACCGGCCGCTTGAAGAAGATCTCCGGCACGACCTCGCCGATGGCGCGCAGGCGGCAGAGGACGTCCCGGAGCCGCCCGGTCACGGCCGTGCGCACCACAACCAGGACGGAGGCACTGCCCCGGCCGATGTCGTCCACCTGGTGTCCCTCCCACGGTCCCGCACACCCGACCGCCCTGCGCGCGCCGACGCTACATGATCAACGCAAGAGGCCCCCCGGTGAACCGGGGGGCCTCTTGGGCTGTGCACTCGGCAGGATTCGAACCTGCAACCTTCTGATCCGTAGTCAGATGCTCTATCCGTTAAGCTACGAGTGCTTGGGCTTCTCGGGGTTTTTCGCCCCGTTGGCCTTGCGAGAACAACAATACATGGACCTTGCCGGGACGCGAAATCCGTTAACCAAACAGGCTCTGACCTGCGGAAACACCCCGGAGGGCGATCATCCGGCCGGAGAGCCGGCCCGGGCGGGCCGGGTCGGTCCGCGGCTTCGGGCGCTTCCCGGGGGCCGGCCCGTGCAGCAGGCGGCCGCGTCCGGAAACAGCCGTCGGATGCGTCCGGAAAGCAGCGAAGCCCCGGTCCGTGAGGACCGGGGCTTCTGTGGCTGCGGAGGCGGAGGGATTTGAACCCTCGATGGGGGGTAAGCCCCAAACCGCATTAGCAGTGCGGCGCCATAGACCGGACTAGGCGACGCCTCCAGCACACCCCCGCAAGGAGGGTGCGTGCAGATGATGACACAGGCGCGGGGCCGGTCACCAATCCGCTCCCACGGTACTAGGACAGCCGGTCACAGGGCAAAGCCTTAATCACTCCCGGCACACGGCCGCAGCGGCCGTCACGCGCTCCGCGGGCCCGTCGTTGGTACCGGTGCACGACGTACGGACGACCTGGAGTGCCCCATGCTGCGACTCGCCGCCTTCGCCGTCACCTCCCTCCTGGCCACGACGGCCGCCGGCCCGCTGCCCCCGCTGCCCCTGAGCAGGCTGCTGAGCAGCCCCGACCGCCTCACCATCGCCGTGTCCGCCACCGGCAACCCGCGGGCGGAGGGGGAGTACGTCCTCGAATGCCGCCCCACGGGCGGGAACCACCCCGAGCGCGACCGGGCGTGCGCCCGCCTCGACCGCCTCGCCCAGGACGGCTCGGATCCGTTCGCCGCCGAGCCCGAGCGGCGGATGTGCACCCTGCAGGACGGCGGGCCGGCCACCGCCCGCATCACCGGAACGTGGCGCGGCCAGAAGGTGAATGCCTCGTTCCGGCGAACGAACGGATGCGAGATCGCCCGCTGGAACAACTTGGAACCTGTGCTTCCGGCGGGGCGCTCCTGACCTGCGACGATGCCGCATGCCGGGGTGGCCGCCCCGACATCGGCCACCCCGCGGCGGGGCGGTGCCCTTAGACTCCTCCCGTGACATGCCGGTAGTCCTGGTCAGGGAGGAAGCTCGTCGTGAGCAGCAGGCCATCCCGGGGCGCTGCTCGCCTCGCAGCAATACTCGACGCGCTTCCGGACGCGCTGCTGCTGGTCAACGCCAACGGCACGGTCGTCAACGCGAATTCGATCGCCCTCGAGGTCATGGAGAGCCCCGGCACCGGCCTGGTGGGCCGCGGCGTGCTCGACCTCTTCCCCGACTTCGACTCCAAGCTGATCCCCGGCTCGATGCGCCGGCCCGGTGACGGAGAGGGCGGCCGCGCCAAGCCCAGGCGGATGGTCGCCCGCCGCACCGACGGCAGCGAGTTCCCCGTCGAGGTCACCCACGCCCACCTCGACGGCCGCGACGCCTACCGCGAGCCGCAGCCCGCGTACACCGGTGACGAGCTGCTGATGCTCGTCGTCCGGGATCTGTCCGAGACCGTGGACACCGAGGCCGAGCTCGCGCGGTCGCAGCGGCAGACCGAGATGATCCTGCGCGCCGCGGCCGAGGGCGTCGTCGGCACCGACACGGAGGGGCGGGTCGTCCTGGTCAACCCGGCGGCCGCCCAGATCCTGGGCTACCGGGCCACCGACCTCGGCAACCGGGAGCTGCACGCCCTGATCCAGCACTCCCGCGCCGACGGCTCCCCGTTCCCCTTCGAGGAGTCGCCGCTCGCCGACACGCTGCGCAGCGGCCGCAAGCACCGCGTCCGCGGGCAGGTGCTGTGGAACAAGGCCGGGCAGCCGGTCTCCGTCGACCTCACCACCTCCCCCGTGCGCGACGGCGACATGCTCGTCGGCGCGGTCATGACCTTCACCGACCGCCGGCCCTTCGACGCCCTGGCCGCGCGCCACGCCCAGCTCGTCGCCGTCCTCGGCGACTCCCTGCGCGGGCCGTTGGAGGAGCTGCGCGGCGAGCTGGCCACGCTGGCCGCCGACGACGGGGGCCAGCTGTGGCCCGAGGCGAACCAGCTGCTGCACCACCTGGCCGCCGGGTACTCCCGGATGACCGCTCTGGTGGACAACGTGCTCGGCTTCCAGCGCCTCGACGCGGGCAGCGAGAAGCTGAAGAAGAAGAACGTCCTCATGAACGGCGTCGTCGCGGCCGGCGTCGACGCGGCCGTCGAGCTGATCGGCCCGGGCCGGGTCCAGTTCGCCGTCCACGCGCCGACCATCGAGGCCGAGGTGGACGCGGACCGCGTCGCGACCGCGCTCGCCCACCTCGTGGCGGACGTCGCCGGGGTGGACGCCACCGGGAAGACCCCCCAGGGCAGCGGCTACGGCGACGCCACCATCGTGGTCGCCGCAGCGCAGCGGGGCGAGGTCGTCCGCATCGAGGTGCGCGGACCGTACGAGGGCGGCAGCCCCGTCCACGAGCCGATCGTGCGGGGCATCGTGACCGCGCACGGGGGCGTGCTTCAGACCGTCGAGGTCCCCGGGGCGCCGGGCGGCGCGTACGTACTGGAACTGCCGCTCGGGTCGGGTGCCGGGACGGTGACCCTGCCGGAGCCCGATCCGGAGCCCGATCCGGAACCCGGGCCCGAGCCGGAGCCGCAGGCCGGGCGGGGGACCGGGCGCCGCGGCCGCCGCGGGGTGGACGCCTTCCTGGAGGACCGGGACGAGCCCGCCGCGGGCGGGGCGCTCGCCCTGCCGTCCGGACGCCGCCGGGGCGGCGAGGCCCCGGCCGCGGACGCCGCCCCGGCCGGCCCTGCCGCTCTCGCGCAGTCCCCGGTGAACCCGGCCGGCCTGGGCACCGGCCGCCGCCGCGGCCGCGACGGCGACAACGGGCCCGAGGGCGGCGCCCGGCCCGTGCCCCCGCAGGGCGGCGCCATGCCCGCGCTGCCACCCGTGCCTGCCGTGCCGCCGGTTCCGGTGACCGAGCACCCGGCGGGCCGCCGCCGCGCCCTGGGCTCCGCGGCCGTCGCACGTCCCGACGGCCCCGTCCCGGCGACCGGCCCCGTCCCCGCGACCGGCCCCGTCCCCGCGACCGGCCTCGGGCCGGCCCTTCCGGGCGGGCCCGGCAGCGCACCGGCCGCCCCCGCCCGCCCTGTCGCACCCGAAGGCGGCTTCGCGCTGCCGCCCGGCCCGACGCCGTCGCCGGCACCGTCCGGCGCCCCCGGATTCCCGCCGCCGCCCGAGGGGGCGGCGACCGCCCGCGCGAACGGCGATGCCGCGCAGGCTCCGAAGCCCGCCGCCGGGCCCGTTCCCGGCTCCGTCCCGGCCGGCGTGCCCGGGCCCGTACCGGCGCCTGCCGACGGCGACACTCCGGCCGGGCGGCGTGCCCGCCGTGCGCTCGGCACGCCCGGGGCCCCCTCCGGTGCCCCCGCCGAGCAGCCCGCCGCCGGTGCGGAGGCGGCCGTGCCGCCGACCGGGCGGCGGCGCCTCGCCGAGCCCCCTGCCCCGTCTACGTGGCCGGTGCCCGGTGCGCCGACCGCGACCGACGGCG
This sequence comes from Streptomyces globosus, assembly GCF_003325375.1. Taxonomy (GTDB): domain Bacteria; phylum Actinomycetota; class Actinomycetes; order Streptomycetales; family Streptomycetaceae; genus Streptomyces; species Streptomyces globosus_A. The sequence goes on from NZ_CP030862.1 coordinate 6,736,709, forward strand.
ACGACGCCTCCGGCCGGCCCGCCGTGCCCGGGGCGCGGCAGCCGCAGGACGCCTCCGCCGAGCCGGGCCGGCCCATCAGCGTGCGCGCCCTCGGCACCATCGGCCAGGGCATCGCCGTGGACCCCGCCGCCGCTGCCGGTACGGCGCCCGACGCTGCGGGCGGCTCCGGCCGCCGGCGCCGCCTCGCCGAGCCCGCCCCGCAGGGCCGCGCCTTCGCGATAGGGGCGCCCGAGGCGGGCGCCGCCGAGGGCCCCGAGCCGCTGGACGGTCCCGGCGGCGCCGTCGAGGTCGTCAACCGGCCCGTGCCGCCGCCCGTCGACGACGAGCTGCCGCCCGAGCCGCTGGACAACCCTCGCCGGCTGCTGGTCTGGCCCGCGCCCGACCCGCAGACGCAGCAGGCGCTCAGCGACCGCGGCTACCGCCCCGTCGTCGTCCACTCCCGTGAGGAAGTCGACGCGCAGATAGCGGCGTTCCCGGCCGCTCTGTTCGTGGACCCGCTGACCGGGCCGATCACCCGGACCGCCCTCCAGTCGCTGCGCTCCGCCGCGGTGGCCGCCGAGGTGCCCGTCCTGGTGACGGCCGGACTCGGCCACGCCTCGCGCGACGCAGCGTACGGGGCGGACCCGGCCGTGCTGCTGAAGGCACTCGCGCCGCGGGACAGCGAACAGCACCCCTCGCGGGTCCTGCTGATCGAGGAGCGCGACGAGATCGCCGCCGCACTGACGGCCGCGCTGGAACGGCGCGGGCTGCAGGTGGCACGGGCGGGCGCCGACACGGACGCCGCGGGGACGGCCGCCCGTACCCGGCCCAACCTGGTGGTCATGGACCTCATGCAGGTCCGGCGCCGGCGGGCCGGCATCGTGGACTGGCTGCGCGCGAACGGCATGCTCAGCCGGACCCCGATGGTCGTCTACACGGCTGCCGGCATCGAACCGGAGGCGCTGCCGCGGCTGGCGTCCGGGGAGAGCGTGCTCTTCCTCGCCGAGCGGGCCACCTCGGCGGACGTCCAGGGCCGCATCGTGGACCTGCTCGCCAAGATCGGCACGAACTAGCCATCCTGGCCCGATGGCCCTCACCGACACGTCCGAGCGCACCGTCCCCGCCGACAACGGGGAGGTGAGCCTCCTCATAGCCCGCCAGGTCGAACCGGGCTACGAGGAGGCCTTCGAGACGTGGGCGCGCGCGATCCTGGAAACCGCCGCGGCCTTCCCGGGGCACCTCGGGTACGGGCTGTTCCGCCCGTCGCGGGACGGCGCGCCCTGGTTCCTCGTGCACCGCTTCCGCGACCAGGAGGCATTCCGGCGCTGGCAGGACTCGCCGGAGCGGGCCGCGTTCTTCGCGAACTGCGAGGGGCACCGCCACACCGAGACGGCCCGGCGCGAACTGCACGGCATGGAAACCTGGTTCGCCGAACCGGGCACGACCCGACCCGCTCCGCCTCGGTGGAAGATGGCGGTCAGCTCGGGGCTGGCCATCTTCCCCATCTCGCTCGCCGGCAACGTGCTGCTCGGGCCGTACCTGGTGGACCTGCACCTCGTACTGCGGACGGCCGCCTTCGCGGCCGTCTTCAGCACTCTCATGACCTACGTGGCCATGCCCGCCGTCAGCCGCCTGCTCCGGCCGTGGCTGACGCGGGCCTGACCCTCCCCCGCCGGCGGCTCAGCCCAGGGTGGTGACGTCGAGTTCGCCGTCCGCGTACTGCCTGCGGATCACCTTCTTGTCGAACTTGCCGACGCTGGTCTTCGGGACGGCCGGGACGGACGCCCAGCGCTCGGGCAGCTGCCATTTCGCGACGGAACCGGCGAGGAACTCCCGCAGCGCCGCGTAGTCGGCGGTGGCGCCCTCCTTGAGGACCACCGTGGCCAGCGGCCGCTCACCCCACTTGTCGTCGGGGACGGCGACGACCGCTGCCTCGGCGACCTCCGGGTGCGCCATCAGCGCGTTTTCCAGCTCCACGCTGGAGATCCATTCGCCGCCGGACTTGATGACGTCCTTGGCCCGGTCGGTCAGCGTGAGGAAGCCGTCCGGGCTGATCACGCCGACGTCGCCGGTCTTCAGCCAGCCGTCGGAGCTGAACTTGTCCTCGGGCCGGATCGGTTCACCGGACACACCGCCGTAGTAGGCGCCCGCGATCCAGGAGCCGCGCACCTCCAGCTCGCCCGCCGACGTCCCGTCCCACGGCAGGACGTCCCCGCCCGGACCGACCAGGCGGCCCTCGACGCCCGCCGGGAAGCGCCCCTGCGTGATCCGGTACGGCCACTCCTCCTCGGCGCTCAGCCCGGACGGCGGATGCGCCATGGTCCCCAGCGGGGAGGTCTCGGTCATGCCCCAGGCGTGGCAGAGGCGCACGCCCAGCTTGTCGTAGGCCTCCATCAGGGACGGCGGGCAGGCGGCGCCGCCAATCGTGACCTGGCGCATCGAGGACAGGTCCCGCGGGTTCGCCGCCACCTCCGCGAGAAGGCCCTGCCAGATGGTGGGGACGGCCGCCGCATGCGTGGGCCGCTCCCGCTCGATCATCTCGGCGAGCGGGGCGGGCTGGAGGAAGCGGTCCGGCATCAGCATGTTGATGCCGGTCATGAAGGTCGCATGCGGCAGTCCCCACGCGTTGACGTGGAACTGGGGAACGACGACAAGGCTCGTGTCCTTGTCCGTCAGCCCCATCGACTCGGTCATGTTCACCTGCATGGAGTGCAGGTAGACGGAGCGGTGCGAGTAGACGACGCCCTTCGGGTCCCCGGTGGTGCCGGAGGTGTAGCACATGGCAGCGGCCTGGCGCTCGTCCAACTCGGGCCAGTCGTAGTCGGCGGAGCGGCCTTCGAGGAGCTCCTCGTACTCGTGGACGCTCACGTCGAGCCCGTCGAGCGCGGACCGGTCGCCGATGCCGGAGACGACGACATGCTCGACGGTCGGCAGGTGGGGCAGCAGCGGGGCGAGCAGCGGCAGCAGCGTCCCGTTCACCAGCACGACCCGGTCGGCGGCGTGGTTGACGATGAAGACGAGCTGCTCGGCGGGAAGCCGCAGGTTGAGCGTGTGCAGGACCGCGCCCATGGACGGGATCGCGAAGTATGCCTCGACGTGCTCCGAGTTGTTCCACATCAGCGTCGCCACGCGGTCGTCCTGCCGGACGCCGAGCTCGTCCCTCAGAGCGTGGGCGAGGCGGCCGGCGCGGGCACCGATCTCGGCGAAGCTGCGGCGGTGCGGCTCCGCCTCCCCGGTCCAGGTCGTCACCTGGGACTTCCCGTGGATGGTCATCCCGTGGCGGAGTATCCGGCTGATGAGAAGCGGTACATCCTGCATCGTGCTCAGCAAAGCGTCCTCCCGTGGGCGCTGCGGCGCTGCGGCGGCTTCGAGTGCTGCCGATTCTGCGCACGTACCGCACGGCATGTCACTACCCGGAAGGGGCGAACACGGCGACCCGACGCTGTTGGCAAGCGCGTCATGGACGGGCGCACAGGCGGGAGGGCCGCGAACGGTGCACCGGCACAGGACGGCGGCCCGAAGGGCGGGTGTGCGGGGCCGTCGGTGTTTCACGTGAAACCGCCGGGCCGGGGAGGCCGTGTTTCACGTGAAACACCGACGGCACTGCGGGAGAGTGACGGGGTCAGCGGACCGGGACGAGCTCCGGGTCCTCGCGGAGCTTGACCAGGGCGCGGGAGACGGCGCTCTTGACCGTGCCGACCGAGACGCCCATCACATCCGCCGTCTGCGCCTCGGTCAGGTCCTCGTAGTAGCGCAGCACGACCATGGCGCGCTGCCGGTCCGGCAGCCGGGTCACAGCACGCCACATCGCGTCCCGCAGGGCCTGCGCCTCGGCCGGATCGGTGGCCGGCGGGGCCTCCGCCTCGGGGAGCTCGTCGCACACGAACTCGTCGACCTTGCGCTTGCGCCACTGCGACGTGCGGGTGTTCACCAGGGCCCGGCGGACGTAGCCGTCCAGGGCGCGGTGGTCCTCGATGCGGTCCCAGGCGGTGTACGTCTTGGCGAGGGCCGTCTGGAGGAGGTCCTCGGCGTCACACGGGTTCGGTGTGAGGGAGCGCGCAGTACGCAGCAGGGCCGTGCCCCGGCTCCGGACGTACGCCGAGAACGACGGGTACGGCGTCGGGTTCGAGGCGAGCGGGCACACAGGCGTGGTCATGTCTCCACGCTAGGAGCGGGTACGGCCGCACGGATCGGCCCCAGGTGCCGAAGGGGGATCCGCCTCAAGTTGTAGGGGTGGGGACGGCCCGACCTCCTGAAGGTGGACGGCCGCCCGGGCCCGGCTCACGCATCGGTGCCGAGGATCAGGCCGGAGGTCGGGACCCCGGTCCCGGCGGTGACCAGCACGCGGGCCGCTCCGGGGACCTGGTTGACGGAGCTGCCGCGCAGCTGGCGGACCGCTTCGGCGATGCCGTTCATGCCGTGCAGGTACGCCTCGCCCAGCTGGCCGCCGTGCGTGTTGAGCGGCAGCGCGCCGGCTGCCACGAAGTCGGCGGCCTCGCCGGGCTTGCAGAAGCCGAACTCCTCCAGCTGCATGAGCACGAACGGCGTGAAGTGGTCGTAGAGGACGGCCACGTCGATGTCCGCGGGCCGCAGCCCGCTGGTGCGCCACAGCTGGCGGGCGACCACGTCCATCTCGGGGAGGCCTGTGAGGTCGTCGCGGTAGAAGGAGGTCATGCCCTCCTGGCGGCGGCCTGCGCCTTGGGCTGCCGCGGTGATCACGGCGGGGCGGTGGCGCAGGTCGCGGGCCCGTTCGGCGGTGGTGACGACGACCGCCTGGCCGCCGTCCGTCTCCTGGCAGCAGTCCAGCAGCCGCAGCGGCTCGGCGATCCAGCGGGAGGCCGCGTGGTCGGCGAGGGTGATGGGCCTGCCGTGGAACCAGGCGGCCGGATTGTTTGCTGCGTTCCGGCGGGCGGTGACCGCGACGTGCCCGAAGGCCTCGGGGGTGAGACGGTGGACGTGCAGGTAGCGGCGGGCCGCCATGGCCACCCAGGAGGCCGGGGTGAGCAGTCCCCAGGGCAGGGACCAGCCGAGGGCGGCGCCCTCGGCCGACGGTTCCCGCTGCTGGACGCCCGAGCCGAAGCGGCGGCCGGAGCGCTCGTTGAAGGCGCGGTAGCAGACGACGACCTCGGCGATGCCGGCCGCGACGGCGAGGGCCGCCTGCTGGACCGTGGCGCAGGCGGCACCTCCGCCGTAGTGGATGCGGGAGAAGAAGGACAGCTCGCCGACGCCGGCGGCCTGGGCCACCGTGATCTCGGGGCTGCTGTCCATGGTGAAGGTGACCAGGCCGTCGACGTCGGCGGGGGTGAGTCCGGCGTCGTCGAGGGCGGCGTGCACGGCCTCGACGGCGAGTCGGAGCTCGCTGCGGCCGGAGTCCTTGGAAAACTCGGTCGCGCCGATGCCGGCGATGGCTGCGCGGCCGCCGAGCAGGTCACGGGTTCGCAGGCTCATGCCGCTCCTCCGGAGGCGCCGCCGGCCGACCGCGGCGGGGCAGAGAGGGCCACGGTGACATTGCCGGTGACGTGGCGGCCGATGCCGTTCGCGCCGACGACCCGGATCTCCAGCGTGTCCCCGTCCGCGGCGGTGACGGTCCCGGTCAGGGTCATGGTGTCGCCGGGGTGGTTGGGGGCGCCGAGGCGGATCGCGACCTTGCGGAGCACCGCTCCGGGGCCGAGCCGGTCGGTGATGTACCGGCCGACGAGTCCGTTGGTGGTGAGGATGTTCATGAAGATGTCCGGGGAGCCCTTCTCGCGTGCGAGATGGGCGTCGTGGTGGACATCCTGGTAGTCGCGGGAGGCGATGGCCCCGGCGACGATCAAGGTACGGGTGATCGGGATCTCCAGCGGGGCCAGCGTGTCGCCGACGTTCATGCGCGCTCCTCCCCGGATGCACCGGCCCGGGACGTACAGGCGCGGCCGGGGGCGGCTGCACGGCCGGGGCCGTCCTCGGAGCGGGCGAGGAAGGCGCCCAGTTCGGCGAGCAGTTCGCTGCCGCAGCCGAGGTAGGCGTCCAGCTGCCGCCCCCACAGGAAATGCCGGTGGACGGGGTGTTCCAGGTCGGCGCCGGCCCCGCCGTGCAGGTGCTGCCCGGCATGGACCACCCGCTTGCCTGCCTCCGAGGCCCACCAGGCCGCCGTGAGCGCGTGCCCGTCCGCCGGGAGGCCCTCGTCGATCCGCCAGGCCGCCTCGTACGCGGTGACCCGGATCGCCTCCGTCTCCATGTGGGCGTCCGCGGCACGCAGCAGCACGCCCTGCTTGGCGGACAGCGGCCGCCCGAACTGCTCGCGGGTGGCTGTGTGTTCCACGGCGCGGGCCAGGGAGCCCGCGCACACCCCGGCCTGGAGGCCGGCGAACGCGGTACGGGCGGCCGCGAGGACCGCGGTGTACGCGTCCGGGCCGCCGAGCCGCTCCGCCCCGGCCCCGGACAGGGTGAGCCGCCCTGCAGACCAGGGGGCTGTCGTCTCCACAGGCCCGGTCTCCGCGCCGGGCGCGTCCGTCCGTACGAGCCACAGGGCCCGGTCGGCATCCGGGACGAGGACATGGGTGGCGTCGCGCAGCCACGGCACCCAGGGGACGGTTCCGGTCAGCCGGCCCCCGGGGGCGGCCGTGACGCGGCCGCGGTCCGGGAGGGCCCCGGTGGCCACCGCCTCGCCCGTGCGGAGGGCGGGCAGCAGGCGCCGCCGCTGCTCGGGGGTGCCGTGCGCGGCGAGGGGGAGGATTCCGTAGGTGCAGGTGGCGGCGTACGGGACCTGGGCGGTGGTGCGGCCCTGCTCCTCCAGGACGAGGACGAGGCCGAGCAGGCCGGTGTCCTCGACGGCGGCGACCAGCCCGCAGTCGCAGAGCGCCTTCCACAGCTCGGCGTCGCTGCCGGAGCCGGCGGCGGCGAGCCGCTCGGGGGTGGACAGGTCGCGGAAGACACGGGCGGCGAGCGCGGCCGCGGCAGCCTGCTCCTCCCCGGGGCGGAAGTCCATCAGGCCTCGCTCCCTCCTCGGAAGACCGGCAGCTCCAGGTCCTCGTCGACCCGGAGGAACTCCAGGCGAACGGGCATGCCGATGCGGACCCGGTCGTGGGGGACGCCGGTGATGTTGGTGATCATCCTTACGCCTTCGGCGAGTTCGACGAGGGCGACCGCGTAGGGCGGGTCGAACGCCGGGAAGGGCGGGTGGTGCATGACGACGTAGCTGAAGACGGCGGCTTCCCCGCAGGCCTGCACGGTGTCCCACTCCAGGCTCGCGCAGGCGTTGCAGCCGGGCAGCCACGGGAAGCGCAGGGCGTTGCAGGAGGTGCAGCGCTGGATCAGGAGCCGGTGCTCGCGGACGCCGTCCCAGAAGCCCTGGTTGTCGCGGTTGACGACCGGCCGGGGGCGGCGGGCGCGGGCAGAGACGGGGGCAGCACGGGCGGCTTCGGGGGCAGGGGCAGGGGCGGCCGCCGGGGCGTACTTGAGGATCCGGAAGCGGTGGGTACCGGCGGGTTCGCCGTCGGCAAGCACGTCCATGCGGGTGGTCACGAAGTGGCCGCTGCCCAGGCGGGTGGTCTTGCGGGGGGACACGGACTCGATGACCGCGTCGAAGGTGACGGTGTCGCCGGGCCGCAGCGGGCGCAGGTACTCCTGTTCGCAGTCGGTGGCGACGACGGAGGTGCAGCCGACGGCGTCGAGGAGGGCGAGGAGCTCGTCCCAGGCGCCCGAGCGGCCGCCGTGCCCGGACAGGCCGCCCATCGTCCAGGCCTGCAGCATGGTGGGCGGGGCGACGGCGTCCGGCCCGGAGTAGTCCGGGTTGGTGTCGCCCATCGCCTCGCACCAGTGGCGGATCATCGCCGCGTTGACGGGGTCCTTCCCCCGGCCCCCGGCGACGGCGGGCCGGCCCTCGAAGGCCCTGAGGCGCGCCAGGAAGCCGTCCGCCTCCGGCCCGACGCCGTCCGCCGCAATCACCGCTTCCCGCCCCGCATGCCGAGCCGCATCACGGCGACAATCTCGCGCTGCACCTCGCTGACCCCGCCGCCGAAGGTGTTGATCTGGGCGGCCCGGTTCAGCCGCTCCAGCTCGCCGCCGACGAAGGCGCCGGGCTCGCCGCCGCGCAGGAGGGCCTCCTCGCCGACGGCCTCCAGGCACATCCGGTACACCTCGACGGCCGTCTCGGTGCCGAAGAACTTGACGCCGGCGGCATCGCCCGGGGCGAGGGTGCCGGCCCCGACGTCCTGGACGAGCCGCCAGTTGAGCAGCCTGAGCGCGGCCAGCCGGGCATGGGCCTCCGCAAGCCGGGACTGCACCCACGGCCGGTCGGCGGGCCGCTCCCCGGTGGCCGGGTCGGCAGTGCAGGCGTACCGGAGCGCGGCCCCGAGGAGCTCCTCGGCCTGCATGCCGAGGGCGGCCAGGGCGACGCGCTCGTGGTTGAGCTGGTTGGTGATCAGCCGCCAGCCGCCGTTCTCGGGTCCGACGAGGTTCCCGGCGGGCACTCGCACGGAGTCGTAGTACGTGCACGTCGTCATCAGGCCGCCGACCGTCTCGACCGGTGTCCAGGAGAAGCCGGCGGCGGAGGTGGGGACAAGGATGATCGATATGCCCTCGTGCTTGGGCACGTCGGGATCGGTGCGGCAGGCGAGCCAGATCCAGTCGGCGTGCTGGGCGTTGGAGGTGAAGGCCTTCTGCCCGTCGATCACCCAGCCGTGTCCGTCGCGGACGGCGCGGGTCTGCAGGGCGGCGAGGTCGGTACCGGCGCCGGGCTCGGTGTACCCGATCGCGAAGACGGCCTCGCCGGCGAGGATCCGGGGCAGGAACCGGTCCTTCTGCTCCTGGGTGCCGTACTTCATCAGGGTCGGCCCGACGGTGTTCAGGGTGACCATGGAGACGGGTGCCCCCGCCCGGCGGGCCTCGTCGAAGAACACGAACTGTTCGTCTGCGCCGCGGCCGCGACCGCCGTACTCGACGGGCCAGCCGATGCCGAGGAGGCCGTCGGATCCCATGCGCCGCAGCAGGGCGCGCCGGGCCTCCGGGTCCGCGGGAGGGCCGTCCGGCATGAGGTCCTGGAAGTAGGCGCGCAGCTCGGCGCGAAGCTGCAACTGCGCTGCTGTCGGAGCGAGGTGCACGGTGCAGGCCTCCCGGCATCACGACGTCCACGTAAACCTGACTGTCCGTCAGATTCACTGCGGCTGTCAAGCCTTGGAGACCCCCGTCGCCACCGCGGAAGCGAAGGGCCGCTCCGTCCGGAAACCCCACCGTCTCCCGGCCCGGCGGCCCCGCACACACCCGGCGGAACGCGCTACGCAGCCCGCGCGAACCCCTCCTGCCGCGCCCGCACGGCCGACGACCAGCGCACGGCCGGCACCTCGCCGGACGCACCGGCGACGGCGTCAGAACCGGCGGCCCCGCCCTCACCTGCGGAGAGAACCCCGACCCGCGCACCGGCTGTGGCACCGGCAGCGGACCGGCGGACCGAGGGGGACTTGCCGTGGGCCTCGGCCCGGATCCGCTGCTTGATCGTCGGAGGCAGCGCCGCACTCCGCACCCCCGCCGGCCACGCGCGCCGCACCACCGGGGCGGCCGCCTGGGCCGGAACCACCGGGGTGGCCCACACCCGCGCCTCACCGACGCGGACCCCGGCCGCGGCGGCCTTGCCGCGACGGAATCCGAGAGCGGCAAGCACCGCGAGGATCAGGGCGGTGAACACGGTCCACACGGAGCGGGCGGCAATGCGCTGAGCCATGACGGGGTGCCTCGTTTCGCGATGTTCCGACGGGCGGATCTGCATACATTCGACATGATGTGTCCGCAACCGCACGCCCGCCCCGCCCCGCGCCGATCGTCCGACAATCACCACCCGAACGCACCAAAGCACAAGAAAGGGGAAGCCACTCTGCGGGCTTCGGGCTGATCCCCGGCTCCAGCCGTGGGCCCCGTCTGACCGCTCGACCGAGGAGCGGAGGGCCCGTCTGACGGGTGCCTCAGGCCGGCCACTCCCGCCCCCGCGCACGCGCCGACTGATCCGATCGGCGGAGGTCCCACCGGCGTCGGCCCTGCCGCCGGAGGGGCCCGGCCCGCCGGCGCCATGCTCGGGGCCGTACCAGCGCTCGCCGGATGACGCGGCGCCCACACGCGAGGAGCGGCTTCACCATGGACATGCCCGTCGTAAACCAGTGCTCGGTCGAGGATTGCGCCTACAACCGTGACAGCGCCTGTCACGCCCTGGCCATCACCGTGGGCGACACCCGCACGCCGCACTGCGACACCTTCTTCACCTCGTCCCGCAAGGGCGGAGACCCGGCCACCACCGGCCGCGTCGGCGCCTGCAAGGTCTCCGCATGTCGCCACAACAACAACTTCGAGTGCAACGCCCCCGGCATCTCGGTCGGCTACGTGCAGAGCGAGGTCGACTGCCTCACCTTCGCACCCGCCTGACCAGCCGGACGGCGACGTGGCAGACACGGAGCACGCTGAAGCAGGGCAAAAGCCAAAGGGCGCCCTCGCAACCGAGGGCGCCCTTCCGGTCGGCAGCTCTTCCCGACCCGTGGCGGTGGGTGTGGGATTTGAACCCACGGTGGCTTGCGCCACGACGGTTTTCAAGACCGTTCCCTTAGGCCGCTCGGGCAACCCACCTGGCCGGTACAGAGTACCGGGAGGTGGGAGGCATCGGGGTCAGGAATTCTGGGCCTTGTCGTAGACGGCCTTGGCCTCGTTGCCGAAGTACGGGCCGAACATGCGGTTCGGCAGGAAGACGTAGCCGAAGCTGTTCACCGATACCTGGGTGCCCAGGCCGGTGGCCTCGTCGAAGTCCTGGAACCAGGGGCCGCCGCTGGAGCCGCCCGTCATGTTGCAGCCCAGGCTGTGGTCCTTGGTCAGCAGGAAGTCCTTGCCGCTGTTGCCGCTGCAGTAGACCAGCTTCGAGCCGTCGTACGGCGACGCCGCCGGGAAGCCGAAGGCATACATCCGCTTGTTGTAGCCGCCGTTGAACAGCAGGCCCTGGGCGCCGACGACCTGGCTGAGCTTCCGGCCGTTCAGCGGGGCGACGACGGCCAGGCCGACGTCCATGTTCATGTCCTCGCTCGCCGCCCACTGGTCCGTCGCGAAGGTCTGGGTGGCCGTCCACTGCCCGTAGGGCGCGTTTCCGTTGTCGTAGCCGGGGACGAAGATCCAGTTCGTGTGCCAGGAGCCCTGGTACTTCACGCAGTGGCCGGCGGTCATCACCGTGCTGCCGTTGGCGCTGGTCACGGAGTCGCCGGAGCAGGAGGCCGTCCGGTCGCCGAACGTGAAGAACACCCGGCCGGAGGTCTTCACCACCGCCCCGCCGCCCGTCCAGGGACCGCCCGCCTGCGGGAAGGCGGTCGGCGAGACCGCGGGGAGCGCCGCAGAGGCGGGCGTCGGGGCGATCAGCGTGGGGCGGTCCGAGGTGGCGGCCGGGGTGTGCCGCACCGGCCCGGGCGCCGCCACCACGTCCAGCGGGACGGCGCTGCGCATCCGTTCGGCGGTCCAGAAGCCCTCGGTGTGCTGCTGGCGGAACGAGGCCGGGCCGTCGGCGGCCGCCGCGGGGGCGGCTCCCGTCAGGGCGCCCGCGATCAGGGCGCCTGCGGCCAGGAGGACGGATGCTGCCGTGCGATGACGATTCACGCAGACTCCTTCTGCCGTGCCCGGTCCGGCAGGGGCCGGGCAGGGTGGGGGTGAAGAGCTGTCGGTGCGGATCGGCCGCAGGGTCGCACGCGCGGCACGAGAAGTCAGGAGACGGTCGGAACGTTCGGTCGGATCCGGCCGGCATTTGGCCGACTCCCGCCCCTCCCCAGGTCATACGGTCAGCAGCACTCCTGCGTAGGAGACGCCCGCGACCACCACCCACGCAGCCAGCCCGAGAAGTGCAGCCCGGCCTCCGGTCCGCGCCATGGAGGGCAGGTCCACCGCACTCCCGAGCCCGAACAGGGCTGCGGCGAGCAGGAGTTCCTGTGCCGTGTGCGCCCAGTCCAGGGCCGCTGGGGGGAGGACACCGGTGGCGCGCAGCACGGCCGCCGCGAGGAAGCCGGCCACGAACAGGGGCACCGGGGCGGGCCTGCGCCCGGACGCCGTACGCGCTCCGCGGCGCCGGGCCCGCAGCGAGAACGCGACGGCGGCCACCAGCGGAGCCAGGAGCGCGACGCGCATCAGCTTGACGAGGACGGCTTCGCCGAGGGCGTCCGGGCCCGCGGTCTGCGCGGTGGCCACGACCTGGCCGACATCGTGGACGCTCGCGCCCACCCACCGCCCGAAGGCCTCGTCGGACAGCCCCAGGGGGTCCTGGAGGAGGGGGAGCACCGCGATGGCCAGCGTGCCGCACAGGGTCACGAGCGCGACGGATGCGGCGACGTCCTCCTCATCGCTGCCCGACACCTGGCTCACCGCGCCGATCGCCGAGGCCCCGCATATCGAGTACCCCGTGGCGATCAGCAGCGGCTGGTCGCCGGGCAGGCCGAGCCTGCGGCCCAGCCACACCGTGCCGAGGAACGTGGCCGCGACCACGCCCGCCACCATGGCCACGGTGGCCCAGCCCAGCCGGAGCACCTGGTCCAGGCCGAGTCCCAGGCCGAGCAGCACGATGCCGATCCGCATCAGCCGCCGGCCGGCCAGCGAGAGCCCGGCCCGCGCGACTCCGCGCACGGTGTGCCGCAGGCCGGGGAGGTGGGCTGCGGCGATGCCGAGGACCACCGCCGCCGTCAGCATCGGTACGCCCGGCAGCAGCCGGTGCACACACCACGCCGCCCCGACGCCGCCCGCGGCCATGGCCAACCCCGGCCAAGAGGACGGCGTTTCACGTGAAACAATCCGGCCCCCGGATCCGTCTGCCGCCCGGACCGGGCGGTGAAGCAGGGCCATCAGTCGACGGGGAGCGTGTAGACGCGGCGGACGCTGCTGCCGAGCCGGGCGACGTCGGCTCCGTAGACGTGGATCGAGATGGCCTTCGTGCCGCAGGAGTTGCGGACCTTGTGGATGTCCCCGGGCGGGGCGAACCCGCAGACGTCGCCCACACCGTTGACGACCGTCTCGGTGGGAACGAGGCACGCGGCGGACGCCCCCGTGGCGGGTACGAGCCGGTAGCGGAGCTCGCCTTCCTGGCCCTGGTGGACCCCTGCCACGCACCAGGAGACGTGGTCGTGGATGGTCGTCTCCTGACCGGGCAGCCACACCAGCGCCACCACCGAGAAGCTGCCGTCCGGCTCGGCGTGCAGCACGTGCTGGCGGTAGCGTTCCGGGCTGCCCTCGCACTGCTCGGGGGTCAGCAGGTCGGGCGCACCCAGGTGCGGGGCCACGTGCTCGCACACCTGGTGGGCGGTCTGCTCCGGGGTGAGGCCCCGGTCGACGACGGTGCGTATCTCACGGACGAGGGCGGCCATCCTCGTGGTCGTGCGGGCCGGCGCGGTGGTGGTCATACAGGCAGCGTCGAGGCGCCGACCCATCACGTCCAACGACAGTTCTCACCCGAAAACCCAACCAGCGCTTATGGATCAGCCTGCCCTGCACCTCCGGTCGGGGACAGGGCTGCGTCAGCAGCCGACGCGGTTCGACGCCACCGCCTTGAGGGCGTCCAGGGCCACCGCCGTCGCGGGGATCCTCAGGTGGTCGCGGTAGACGTACGCGGCGATGTGGCGGCGGGCGGCCGGCTGGAGGGCGCGGCCGCAGACCCGGGTCAGGGAGAGTGACGGCAGCACCAGGGCGGGCATCATGGCGACGCCGAGCCCCTGCCCGACCATGCTCTGCACGACCAGGTTGTCGTCGGTGGCGAACCGGATGTCGGGGACGAACCCGAGCTCGGCGCACTCGTGCAGCAGGTTGGCCCGGCAGCGCGGACAGCCCGCGATCCAGCGCTCCTCCGCGAGGTCGGCGAGGTGGACGGCGCGGCGCCGGGCCAGCGGGTGCCCGGTGGGCAGCAGCACCGTGAGCTGGTCCTCCATCAGCCTGATCTCCGCCACCTCGTCCGGCAGCTCCTCGTGCAGGCCGGGGTAGGTGAAGGCCAGGGTGATGTCGCATTCGCCGCGCTCCAGCCGCCGCAGCGACTCCGGCGGCTCGCATTCGAGGAGTTCGACCTGGATGCCCGGGTGGTCCGTGGCCAGGCTGCTGAGGGCCTCCGGGACGAGTGTGGCGTTGGCGCTGGGGAAACCGCAGAGCCGTACCCGGCCCGTGCGCAGCCGGGCGTACGCCTTGAGTTGGGATTCCGCGGCGGTGAGGGTGCCGAGGATGGACTCGGCGTGCCGGGCGAGGGACTTCCCGGCCTCGGTGAGCTGCATGGTGCGGCCGACCCGGGTGAAGAGGGGAGTTCCGGCGGCCCGTTCGAGCGCTTTCATCTGCTGCGTGACCGCCGGCTGCGTGTACCCGAGGGCGCGGGCGGCTGCCGAGTAGCTGCCGGCGGCGACGACCTCGTGGAACGTGCGTATGTGCCGCGAATCGAACACAGCGAAAGCATAAGCGGACGTTGGGAGGGGCCGTAGGCGGATTCCCGCCCCCGGCCCCTCCCCATCCGGCCAGTCCCGGTCCGGCGGCCGGGCGCCTGCGCCGTGGGGTCGGCGCCTACTTGTCGCCGACGCGCGAGCCGAGCGTGATGTCCACAGTGGTCGGCTTGCCCTCGCGCAGGTAGGTCAGCTTCACCACGTCGCCCGGCTTGTGCGTCCAGATCTCGCTGATGAGGGTCGGGCCGCTGTCGATCGGCCGGTCTCCGAACCGGGTGATGATGTCGCCGGGCCGCAGGCCGGCCTTGCCCGCGGGGCCGTTGGGGTCGACGAGCTCGTTGGCCGGGGCGCCCTGCTCGGAGATCTTCGCGCCGTCGACCTTCGACTGGAGGTCGACGGAGACGGAGATCACCGGGTAGACCGGCTTGCCCGTCTTGATCAGCGACTCGGCGACGTTCTTCGCCTGGTTGATCGGGATCGCGAAGCCGAGGCCGATCGAGCCGGCCGGTGCGCCGAGGCCGCCGCCGCCCGCCGACTGGATCGCGGAGTTGATGCCGATCACCGCGCCGCGGCCGTCGAGCAGCGGGCCCCCGGAGTTGCCGGGGTTGATCGAGGCGTCCGTCTGGAGGGCGCTCATGTACGAGTTCTTGGCGCCGGAGCCGTCACCCGAGGCGACGGGGCGGTCCTTGGCGCTCACGATGCCGGTGGTGACCGTGTTGGACAGGCCGAATGGCGCGCCGATCGCGATGGTCGCGTCGCCGACGGCGACCTTGTCCGAGTTGCCCAGCGGCAGGGGCTTCAGGCCGGCGGGCGGGTTCTTCAGCTTGATCACGGCCACGTCGTAGCCCTGGGCCCGGCCGACGACCTCGGCCTCGTACTTCTTGCCGTCGGAGAAGGTCGCGGAGAGCCGGCCGCCGTTGGCTGCCGAGGCCACCACGTGGTTGTTGGTGAGGATGTGGCCCTGCTGGTCGTAGACGAAGCCGGTGCCGGTGCCCCCCTCGCCGTCGCCGCCGCCCGCGGAGGCCTGGAGCGTGACGACGCTGGGCAGGGCGCCCGCCGCCAGGCCGGCGATGGAGCCCGGCTCGCGCTTGAGGTCCTTGGGCGTGTTGCCCGCGGTGATCGTCGTCGAGCCGAAGCCGTTGTCGTTGCGCTCGGCGGCCCAGTAGCCGACACCGCCGCCGACACCGCCCGCGAGGAGGGCCGCCGCGAGCACCGCGGCGACCAGGCCGCCCTTGCCGGGGCGCTTGGCCGGTGCGGCGCCGTCCTGCGGGAAGGCGCCCCAGCCGGCGCCGTGCCCGCCGCCCGCTCCGTACGCGGGGACCGCGGGCGGCGGGGGCGGCCAGCCGCCCGCTCCGTGCGCGGCCTCGCCCGGGTGCGGGGCGGGGGTCTGCGGGTAGGCGTACGCGGCCGCAGCCGGGGCCTGGGGCGGTGCGGGCGGAATCGGCCGGGTGTGCTCGGTGCCGGGGGCGGAGGCCGGCGGCATCTGCTGGGTCGCCGGCTCGGCGGCGGGCTTGGCGGTCGCCGCGGCCGGCGGGGCGTCCGCGGGGGCCGCGGACGGGGGCGCGGGGTGTGCCGCGGGCGCGCCGGGCGCCGATGCGGCAGGCGTCTCGGAAGCGGGAGCCGCCGCCGGGGGTGCCGACGGGGCCGCAGGGGGCGTCGGGGCCGGCGTGCCCTCGTTCTCGGTGCTCACAGCGCTCTCTCCTCGTCACACACGACTTCACACTGGTGGTACGGCCCGACTGAACGTTCGACGCGCCACACAAGTTCCTGGGTCAAGCGTTCCCCATGACCCGTCAGAGCACTGTAAGCCGGACCTGTGCGTCTCCCCCATCCTTTATGCCCGGCATTTCGGGCGCATCCCCAGCCCCCGCCGCCGCAGCTCGGCAGCGCGTCCACGGCACCGCCCCCGCACCGCCGGCCTCCGCGGTGGCACCATGACCCGGTGACCCACGCAACGCCGCCGCCCATCCAGGTCGTCGCCCACCGGGGCGCCTCCGAGGACGCCCCCGAGCACACCCTGGCCGCGTACCGGAAGGCGATCGAGGACGGCGCGGACGCCCTGGAGTGCGATGTCCGCCTCACCGCCGACGGCCACCTGGTCCTCGTCCACGACCGCCGGGTCAACCGCACCTCCAACGGACGCGGCGCGGTATCCGCCCTGGAGCTCGCCGATCTCGCCGCCCTCGACTTCGGCTCCTGGAAGGACCGCGAGGAATCGCCCGACTGGGTGGCCGACCCCGAGCGGACGTCCGTCCTCACCCTGGAGCGGTTGCTGGAGCTCGTCGCCGACGCGGGCCGCCCGGTCCAGCTCGCCATCGAGACCAAGCACCCGACGCGCTGGGCCGGACAGGTGGAGGAGCGCCTCCTCTTCCTCCTCAAGCGCTTCGGACTGGACGCGCCGCCCGCCGAGGGCCCGCATTCCGTCCGCGTCATGAGCTTCTCGGCACGCTCCCTTCACCGGGTGCGGGCGGCTGCCCCGACGGTTCCGACGGTGTACCTGATGCAGTTCGTCACCCCCCGCATGCGCGACGGGCGCCTGCCGGCGGGTGTGCGGATCGCGGGCCCGGGCATGCGGATCGTGCGCAACAACCCGGGCTTCATCCGCAGGCTCCAGGACGCCGGGCACCCCGTCCACGTCTGGACGGTGAACGAGCCGGACGACGTTCAGCTCTGCGCTGATCTGGGTGTGGAGGCCATCATCACCAACCGGCCGCGGCAGGTTCTGTCACAACTCGGGCGCTGACGTCCCTGTTTGCCCACCCGTCGCCGGAGTCACGCCGGTAACGGGGAGTGCCCCGGCGCATCCCCTCCGCAACCACTCGTCATGAATGCGTCAGAGGGCTCCCCGCCGCCGGTTTCCGGCCCGGGCAGGGGGGGCATCCAGACCTTGGCGTGGGGCTAAGGAGGTTCCGGGGGTGGCGTTGGTGGTGGCACAGGAAGTGCCCACGTCGTCGTGCATGGACGTACTCCATGGTCCTGCGGGCGTGAGCGAGGCGCGGCACCGGATGCGCGAGGAGCTGCGCATCAGCGGAGTGCCCGACACCGTCGTGGACGACGCCGTGCTGATCCTCTCCGAACTGCTCAGCAACGCCTGCCGCCACGGCCGGCCGCTGGACACGGCCGGAGCCGGGGACGGCGGGGTCCGCGCCGCGTGGCGCGTCGACGGGGCCGGGAGGCTGACGGTAGAGGTGACGGACGGGGGCGGGCCGACGCGGCCGCTGCCGTCGACCCCCTCGGTCACGGCGCACGGCGGCCGGGGGCTGAACATCATCAGCGCCCTCTCGACGGACTGGGGCGTCAGGGACGGGGCAGCGGGCGAGGTCACCGTGTGGGTGATCGTCGCGTGCGGGCCGCGTCAC
Source organism: Streptomyces globosus (assembly GCF_003325375.1). GTDB lineage: Bacteria > Actinomycetota > Actinomycetes > Streptomycetales > Streptomycetaceae > Streptomyces > Streptomyces globosus_A. Next base: position 6,754,440 of record NZ_CP030862.1, read on the forward strand.
GACGATTTCGCTACGCGCGTTGCGGCGCCGGTCCTCGACTTCTCGACGGCCTTCGACGATCTGGCTCCCTGACGCGGCTCTGCCGGGAGCGCGCACCGACCGCGCCCCCGGCCGCACCCGCCGGGCCACGGCGGTACGAGCGGCTAGGCTCACGCCCAGACGCAACAGCCGTACCGCCGCACCCGGGAGACACCCACGATGGCCAAGAAGCGCCCCGCAGCCAAGACTGCAAAGCCGCAGCTCCAGAACGGCGAGATCCCGGTCGTGGGCGCGCGCGAGCCCTGCCCCTGCGGCTCCGGCCGCCGGTACAAGGCATGCCACGGTGCGGCCGCCTCGCACTCCGCGACCGCACACGTGCAGCGCCCCTTCGAGGGGCTCCCCGGGGAGTGCGACTGGGTCGCGCTGCGCGAACTCGTCCCGGCGGCGACCGTTCCGCTGTCGCTCAAGGGCGGGCTGCCCGAGGGCGTGCCCTCCGTCACGCTGGTGACCGTGCTGCCCATGGCGTGGCCGGCACTGCGCCGTGAGGACGGCTCCGTCCTGCTCGGCCTCCAGAACGACGCCAGCAGCGGCGACGTCTCCCGCGAGATGGCCGACACGCTGGAGCGCGCGATCGCCACGGAGCCCGGCAATCCGGTCGCCGCGCGCCGGGTTCCCGCCGAGGGTCCGCGACTCCAGGACGTCCTGGACACCGACGGCGTTTTCGAGCCGGTTGTGCACAGCGGCTTCGAATTCTGGATTCCGGATGCGGAGGGCGCCCAGAACGCCTCCCCCGAGATCGCCGCCTCCCTGGAGCGCGCCAACGCCGCCGCCATCCCGACGGTCAAGCTGGCCGGCGTCGAGGCCGCGTACTGGTGCGAGACCCCGGACAAGAACCACCTGCGCTGGGTCATGCCGCACCCCGAGGAGAAGCTGCTCGACGCCCTGGCCCGGCTGCACGCGGCAGGCACCTCCTCGCTCGGCGAGGGCACCCGGCTCGTCGGCTCCTTCCGCGCCCACGGGCTCGTCGTCCCCGTCTGGGACCTGCCCACCGGAGTGTCCGCGGAGGACGTCGAGAAGCCGGCCGCCGAATTCGCGGAGCGCCTGGCCGCGGCCCTCGCGTCGGACGCCCCGCTGACCTCGGACGAGCGCCGCGCGCGCGGCGGGCTCACCAACCGCCAGGTGACCCTCAGCTGATCGCCCGGCCCGACCGGGGACGGGCCGTGCAGGGTTGGTGACCGGTGTCACAACTCCCGCTAATCGCCTGCGAATCGGTGTCTGAATATCAGAGATCGAATTTGCGAACAGGCGATCTCTTGTTACGGTTCTTGTAGCCCGGTCGCTGGTGCATCCCCCGTCGCCAGCGACCGGGCCCTTCCATTTCCGCTGCGGGTCAACGGCCCTGCGCCTCCGGTGCGTTGCTCCCGGACCGCAGCAGCAGCTTCCCTTCGTCATCCGGAACTGCAAACTCCGCAACGGCCGAGTACGCGTCCTGCGGCCCCGCCGACGCCTCCCGCGGAGTCTCGCACAGCCCCGGCTCGTCTCCGGCCCCGACCGTGCAGCGGATCTGCACCGTCCGCCCGGCGGGCCCCATCACCGTCAGGACGGCGTCCAGCGCGCGCCCGCTCGTGTTGCGGTAGTAGGTGCGCCCCCAGGTCCGACCCTCGGCGGCGAGCACGCATGTCTGCGCCTCCAGCCCCTGCGGCGCGGTGAGTTCGGGCCCGCACGCCGATTCCGTACGGGGCTGCTCGGCCGGTCCCGGGCGGGCCGGCTCGCCCGGGCGCACCGCGGCACCGGCCGGCGCGGGCGCCGGCCCCTTCCCTTCGGCGGACGCTGCGGGGGATTCCCGGGCGGTGCCGCCGGAAGGGCCGGCAATGCCGAGGGTGGAGAGCAGCCCACCGCCTTTTCCGTCGTCACGACCGGCGAAATCCGGTCCGGCGATCGCACCCGCCAAGGGGAGCGACAGGATGATCAGCACACCGGCGCCGATACCGATCAAGCGGAGATTCATTCGCCGAAGATAGCGACGCGGGAATGGGGCGTGGAGATCCCCGCGCCCAATTCACCGGGAATCCCGCCGCCCCGGCACCCGTACGGGTGACCCGGGTACGGGCGTCCTTCCGGAGCGGGTCCGTCAGTACGCGAGACGGCTGCCGCCGCCGGAGGCCCCGCTGCTCGCCTCGACCAGGGCGTCCACGACGGCCTCGACGTCCGGCAGCCACGGCTCGCCGGTCGCTGCGGGCTCCCGCTCCCAGCGCACCCGCCCGCCGCCGGAGGCGGGGGAGGGCGGCAGCAGCAGGTAGCCGCCCTCCCCGTGGAAGCGCAGCGCGGACGGGACGTGGTCCTTGGCGTAGAGCAGTTCACCGAGCCGCTCCAGCGAGTACGGGGCCACCAGCAGCGACCACCGCGTGGGCGTGGCCGCGACCGGGCCCAGCCGCATGCCCTGCCCCTCCAGCCGTGCCACGGCCCGTGCGGCCGCGGCGGCGGGCAGGCTCACCGCGCACGGCGCGCTGCCGCCGGTGGCCAGCAGGAGCGGGGCGCCGGGCCGCCGGGTCCACCACCAGGCCACCATCCGCGGGTCGGTGGTGGCGGCGAGCAGCCCCGGGTCGAAGGGGTGCGCTCCCGGTACGGGGCAGTCCGGATCGGGGCACCCGCACCGGGCGGCCGGGGGCACCGGTCCGGCGGAGCCCTCCGGGGTCGCGGAGGCCGCGGAGGCCGCGGAGACGGCTGACACCGCGGCACCGGGCGGGCCGGCTGGGCCGACGCCCGGGAGGACGGGCCACCGCCGGGCGGTGGCGCAGGTCAGCGCCGCATCGCGGAGCGCCGTACCGGGGAGCGCCGGGTCGGGAACGGCCGGGTCGTCGCGCTGCACCGGGGCGGACCGGAGGTTTGTCAGGCGGTTGCGGATCCGCTGGAGACGCCTTCCGAGGATCTCGCGCATGTGCGCTCGTTCCTTTCCGTTGAACGCCGAGGGCCTGATCACACCACGCAAGCGGTGTCTCACCACACGTACACGTTTCGCGCCACTGTCCGCCAGAAGCGGGTTCACACGGTTCGTGCACTTTTGTTACGGGTTCATGGAACGTCCGGCCGGGGGCGGGAGGAACGCGGCCCCGTGCCGGTACCGAGACCGACTGCCTCCGTTAAGGACGGCGGCCCCTGGCGGGCGGTTCCCGGCGGTTGCCGGGCTGCGCCAACTGGCCCCGGGGAACACCGACTACGTACCCGGAGCCTCTTCCACGTCCGACCAGTCGATCGCAAAAACCGTCCTGTTCCCGCTTTTTCCAGCCAAGTTCTAGCCTTGACCGGACAGTGAGTTGCAGCCTCACGGACACCAGGATTCCCACCGGGACAATGCTGGACATCGATCCTCGTGTGCGTGTAGATGTGGATTCCTTGATGGCGGCGCAGCACGATCTGGGGGTTTGCGATGCTATACGGCGTATCGCACCAGGCGGAAAGGCGGACGCCATGAGCGCCCCCCATCCGCCGAAAGTGGCCGGAATCGATCCGGCAGCCGCAGCGGTCCCGCACACTACGGCGGCTGCACCGGCCCAAACCCCCGCCGCGCCGGCCGCGGCATCCGCCCCGAGCACGCTGGTGCAGGACCGGCTCGTCGGCATGGTCTCCGACCTGACCACCCTCCACGAGCTCACCGAACGCCTCGCCCGCACGGCCGGCCTGGACTCGGCGCTCCGCGAGCTGGTGCGCGCCGGGGCAGCGCTCGTCGGCGCCCGCCGCGGCCTGATCGCGCTGGAGCCGTCCGACGGGCTCGGCCCCGCCACCACGGTCGGCCTCGGGCTCGGACGCGCCGAGCTCGGACACATCGAGACGGTGCCGCGCGCCGCCACCCCCTACGGCCGGATCCTCGACGGGCTCCCCGACGCCCACGGCGGCTCCGAGGTGCTGCCCGAGCCCGACGCCGCACCCGGCACCGGCGGCTACGGCGCACCGGCCGACCCCCGGCACCGCGAGGTCGCGGCCCGGCTCGGCTACGCCGCCAGCTACGCGCTGCCGCTGACCGCCGAGGCGACCGGGCGGCTCGGTGCGGTCGTCTGGCTCTACGACGAGCAGGCCGAGCCGAGCGACCGCCAGCGCGACCTCGTCGGCCTCTACGTCCGCCACGCCGCCGAGCACCTCGCCCGTGTACTCGACGCGGAGCGCTCGCGCACCAGCCTCGCCACCGTCGCCGAGGAACTGCTGCCCAGCCGGCTTCCCCGCGTACCCGGGGTGGGGCTCGCCGCCCGCCACCTCACCTCGCCGCGCGGCGGGGGCGACTGGTACGACGCCCTCCCGCTGCCCGAGGGGGCGCTCGGCCTGGCGGTCGGCTCGGTGACCGGCTCGGGGCCCAGCGCCGTCGCCGCGATGGGCAGACTGCGCGCTTCGCTGCGCGCGTACGCGGTCATGGAGGGAGAGGACCCCGTCGCGGTCCTCTCCGACCTCGAACTGCTGCTGCGGCTGACCGAGCCCGCCCGCTGCGCGACCGCCCTCTTCGCCTACTGCGAGCCCGCCCGGCGCAAGATCGTGCTGGCGGGGGCGGGGCACGCCCCGCCGCTGGTCGTGGGCGAGCGCCGCACGGAGTTCGTCGAGACCTCGCTGTCCGCGCCGCTGGGGATGCTCTCCTGCTGGGAGGCGCCCAGTGTGGAGTTCGAGCCCGCGCCAGGAGAAACGGTGCTGCTGTACACCGACGGGCTGCTGCGGCGCACCGGCGGCCCGATGGACCGGGCGTACGCGCGGCTCCACGCCGCGGCCGCCGGAGCGCCCCGGGCGGTCCGCCAGGACCCGGGCGCGCTGTGCGAGCACGTCCTGCAGACAGTGGTGCCCGCGGGCGACCCGGCGGTGACCGCGGCGGGCGCCGAGGAGGACATCGTCCTACTGGCCGCCCGCTTTGACTGATTTGTCACAGTCGTCTCTGCGTCTTCCCCTCGCACATACGATGGAAGCGGTCCCAACCCGGTCCTGTCGTAGCTGAGGAGAAGACGTGGCTGACGAGCTCACCCCGGAGACCCCGGAAGAAGAGCAGCCCAAGCAGACGCACAAGCAGCGCAAGAACGGGCTGTACCCGGGAGTCAGCGACGAACTCGCCGAGAGCATGCGCACCGGCTGGGCGGACACCGAGCTGCACGGCCTCGAGCCGATCGCGCAGGCCGCCCACACCGCCGCCCGCCGCGCCGCGCTGTCCGAGCGCTTCCCCGGCGACCGCATCGTCGTGCCCGCCGGCCGGCTGAAGACCCGCTCGAACGACACCGAGTACCCCTTCCGCGCCTCGACCGAGTACGCGTACCTCACCGGCGACCAGACCGAGAACGGCGTCCTGGTCCTGGAGCCCTCCGGCGACAGCGGCCACACCGCCGCCGTCTACCTGCTGCCCCGCTCCAACCGGGAGAACGGCGAGTTCTGGCTGTCCGGCCAGGGCGAGCTCTGGGTCGGCCGCCGGCACTCCCTCGCCGAGGCCGAGCAGCTCCTCGGCATCCCCGCCAAGGACGTCCGCGACCTCCCCGAGGCCCTCGCCGAGGCCACCGGTCCGGTGCGCGTGGTCCGCGGACACGACGCAGTCGTCGAGAAGGCCCTGACCGACAAGGTCACCGCCGAGCGCGACGAGGAGCTGCGCGTCTACCTCTCCGAGGCCCGCGCGGTGAAGGACGACTTCGAGATCGGCGAGCTCCAGAAGGCCGTCGACTCCACCGTCCGCGGCTTCGAGGACGTCGTGAAGGTCCTCGACAAGGCGGAGGCCACTTCCGAGCGCTACATCGAGGGCACCTTCTTCCTGCGCGCCCGCGTCGAGGGCAACGACGTCGGCTACGGCTCCATCTGCGCCGCCGGCCCGCACGCCTGCACCCTGCACTGGGTCCGCAACGACGGCCCGGTCCGCTCCGGCGACCTGCTCCTGCTCGACGCCGGCGTGGAGACCCACTCCCTCTACACGGCCGACGTCACGCGCACCCTGCCGATCAGCGGCACGTACAGCGACATCCAGCGCAAGGTCTACGACGCCGTTTACGAGGCCCAGGAAGCCGGCATCGCGGCCGTCCGGCCGGGCGCGAAGTTCCGCGACTTCCACGACGCCGCGCAGCACGTCCTCGCCGAGAAGCTCGTCGAGTGGGGCCTGCTGGAGGGCCCGGTCGAGCGCGTCCTGGAGCTGGGCCTCCAGCGCCGCTGGACCCTGCACGGCACCGGCCACATGCTCGGCATGGACGTCCACGACTGCGCCGCCGCGCGCACCGAGGCCTACGTCGACGGGACGCTGGAGCCGGGCATGTGCCTGACCGTCGAGCCGGGCCTGTACTTCCAGGCCGACGACCTGACCGTGCCCGAGGAGTACCGCGGTATCGGCGTCCGCATCGAGGACGACATCCTCGTCACCGAGGACGGCAACCGGAACCTGTCGGCCGGGCTGCCGCGCGCCTCCGCCGAGGTCGAGGCCTGGATGGCGGGCCTCAAGGGCTGACGGCGGCCGGCCCGGCAGGATGCTGCCGACCGGCTGCGCCGCATTCCCGCCGGAGGGCGGGGCCCCGCACGGGGCCCCGCCCTCCGGCGCGTCACGACACCTGGAGCAGGGCCGCCCCGTCGCGCCACTTGAGGATCTTGTCGAAGCTGACCACCGCGCCGCGGCCCGGCCGGTTGCGGAACCGGACGTGGTCGGCGAGCTCCTCGATCAGCCACAGTCCGCGGCCGCTCTCGCCGGCGACGCCCTCGCCGGCCGCGGGGGCGGACGCCGCCGCCCGCGCCCGCCGGGACAGCGCCGCCGGGCCCGGCTCCGGGAAGCCCGGACCCGAGTCGGTGACCTCGATGCGGCAGCAGTCGCCGTCCAGGTAGGCGGTGACCCGGTAGTCGCCGCACGGTTCCGCGGCCGGGGCCGGGCCCCCGTGCTCCACCGCGTTCGCGCAGGCCTCGCTGAGCGCCACCGACAGCTCGTAGGAGATGTCCGGGTCCACCCCCGCGGTCTCCATCGTCCTCAGCAGCAAACGCCGGGCGAGCGGCACGCTCGCGGCTTCGCGCCTCAACTGGAGAGACCACCAGATGCTCATACCGTTACCTATTGCCTCCCCCGCCGGGCCGTAAGCCACCAGCGCCCCGCGCAGCCCTCATTCGGCCGATGCGGCACGCCGGAACCGGCGTGTATGCGGCGGAAAGGCCGCACCCAGGGCCGGACACGTCCGGTGAAGCCGACGCACAACGGGCACGGGCGACCTTCCGGACCTGCCGTACGGGCGTGCGGAGGGCAGTGCGATGATGGCCCGGCCATGACTGTCCCGCAGACGACGCCCGCCGGAGCCGGCCTCCGGCTGATCCGGGCCGCGGTCTTCACCGCGGTCTGCGTCGTGCTGTCCGCGGTCGGTCACGCCCTCGCGTCCTGCGCGGCGGTCCCCTGGTGGGCCCTGGCCGTCGCGTTCGCAGGAGTCTTCGCCGTCGCCGCACCGCTCGCCGGGCGGCGTCGCTCACTGCCGGGCCTCGCCGCCGCACTCGCCGGCGGACAGCTCGGGCTGCACGCCGTCTTCGGGCTCGCCCAGCACGGAACCGCCGCGCAGGCGGCCGACGCCGATGCCGCGCTCAGCGAACTCGCCGCCCGGCTCGTCTGCGGCGGCAATGCGGTCCCGCTCGGCCCCGAGGACGCCCGCCGGATCCTGGAGGCCGCCGGCCTCGACCCGGCCGCACTCGCGGCGCAGGCCGCGGCCTCTGCGCACGCGGGCCACGCCGGCCTGGCGGAGTCCGCCGCCCCGGCCTCCGGCCTGGTCAACCCCGGCATGACCGCTGCGCACCTGCTCGCCGCGCTCGCCGCCGGCTGGCTCCTCGGGCGCGGCGACGCCGCCCTGTTCCGGCTCGTCGAGCTGTCCCGCGGCTCCGCCGCGGCCGGCCCCGTGCGGGCGCTGTGCGCCGCGCTGGCGTTCGTACGGGCGCTCGGCGCCGGGCTCACGGCCGCGCCCGCCGCCGGTCCGCGGGTCCGGCGGACCGCCGCCGATCCGGCCGCGCACACCGGCCGGGAGGCGCTGCACCACACGGTGGTCAGGCGCGGGCCGCCGGCCGCCTACGCCCTCGCAGCCTGACGCGGCACCCTCCCCGGCCCGGAGCACGGAGGCAGCGGTGCCGCGGTACGCCGCGCGCCCGCGCGCGGAGCCACCGTCATCCCGCCTCCTGGAGTCCTCACATGAAGAGCTCACGCGTCTCCGCCGCCGCCGTCCTCGCCGCCGGCGCCGTCCTCGTCCTGTCCGGGCCCGCCTTCGCGCACGTCACCGTGCAGCCGGGCGACGCCCCCAAGGGCGGCTTCGCCACCCTCGAGTTCAAGGTGCCGAACGAGCGCGATAATGCCTCCACCACGCAGGTCGAGGTCAACTTCCCCGCCGACCAGCCCCTGTCCTCCGTCATGCCGCAGGACGTGCCCGGTTGGACCGTCACGGTCGAGAAGAGCAAGCTCGCCAAGCCGCTGACGGTGCACGGCAAGCAGATCGACGAGGCCGTCACGAAGGTGACGTGGAGCGGCGGCAAGATCGAGCCGGGGAAGTTCCAGCAGTTCCCGGTGTCCGTCGGCAAGCTGCCGGACAACGCCGACCGGATGGTCTTCAAGGCGATCCAGACGTACGACAACAACGAGGTCGTCCGCTGGATCGAGGAGGCCAAGGAGGGCGCTCCCGAGCCGCAGACCCCGGCACCCGTCCTCAAGCTGACCGCTGCCAAGGCTGCCGACGCCCACCACGACGACGCCAAGAAGCCTGCCGACCCCGGCCACACCGAGGCGGCCGCCGGGAAGGGCTCGGACACCACCGCGCGCGTCCTCGGCGTCACCGGCATCGTGATCGGCGTCGCCGGCGTCGCCTTCGGCGTGACGGCCCGCCGCCGCACCTCCTGATCCCCCGGGCCGCACCGGCCCGCCCGGATCGTCCGCAGCATGCGCGCATCCGGACCCCGTCCGGCTGCGCGTCACCAACCCGCCCCCAGTTCCAGGGAACCCCCATGCGCACCACTCGTGTGACGGCCGCCGCCCTCGCGGCGGCGGCCGCGCTGACGCTCTCCGCCTGCGGCGGTGAGCCGACCGCCCGGACCGACGCGGTCACCCAGATCTCCGGCCAGGCCAAGACGGGGACCGCGACGGTCCTCGACCGGCCCTTCGACAAGCCGGAACTCGTCCTGACGGACACCACCGGCAAGCCGTGGAACCTGCGTGAGCAGACCAAGGGCAAGCCGACGCTGATCTACTTCGGCTACACCAACTGCCCCGACGTGTGCCCGCTGACGATGAGCAACATCGCCGTCGCCCGGAAGGCGCTGCCCCAGGCCGACCAGGAGAACCTGCGGGTCGTCTTCGTCACCACCGACCCCGAACGGGACACCCCCGAATCGCTCGGCGCGTGGCTCAAGGCCCAGGACCCGTCCTTCGTCGGGCTTACCGGGGACTTCGCCACCATCCAGGCCGCGGCCCGCACGCTCGGCATCGGTATCGACCCCGCCAAGAAGGAGTCCGACGGCAGCGTCGTCTCCATGCACGGCGCCCAGGTCATCGCCTTCTCCCCCAAGACGGACGAGGGCTACCTCCTCTACGGGGAGAACACGACCGTCGACACCTACACCGCAGACCTGCCGAAGATCGCCAAGGGAGAGAACCCGTGACCGCCCGCACCACCCGCACCCTCGCCGCCGCCCTCTCCCTGGCAGCCGCACTGGCCATATCCGGCTGCTCCTCGGACTCCGGCTCCTCGTCCGATTCCGGGGCGGGAGCAGGTGCCGGCGCACCGGCCGCGGAGAAGCCGAAGCTGTCGGTCAGCGGCGCCTTCATGCCGGAGCCGGTCAACGACAAAATGGCCGGCGGCTTCATGGTCATCAAGAACGACTCGAAGACCGCGGACAAGCTCGTCTCCGCCACCAGCGCGCTCTCGGACGACCTCCAGATCCACGAGACCAAGGACCAGAAGATGCAGCAGGTCCCGTCCATGGATGTCCCCGCGAACGGCGAGCTCAGGTTGGAGCGCGGCGCCAACCACATCATGTTCATGGGCCTGAAGCAGAAGCCGAAGGTCGGCGACAAGATCACCGTCGAGCTGCGCTTCGAGAAGGCCGACCCGGTCAAGGTCGAGCTGGACGTGAAGGAACGGACGTACCAGGCCCAGCACGCCACCGCCCACTGACGGATCCGAGGGACCGATACGCCATGACGGCCACCGCCCCCGCCCCACCCCCGGCCCGTGTCCGCGCCGCGGCAGTACTGCCGCGGCTCGCGCTGGTCCTCGCAGCACTGCTGGCACTCCTGTCCGCCGCGGCCGGCCCGGCCTCGGCGCACGCCGCACTCACTGCGAGCGACCCCGGGGAGGGGGCGGTGGTCGCCACCGCGCCCGCCCAGGTCACCCTCTCCTTCTCGGAGAAGGTCGCCCTGGGCGACGACTCCATCCGCGTCCTGGACCCCCGGGGCAAGCGGGTGGACACCGGGGAGATCCGGGACATGTGCAGCGGGTCGACCATCCGGTACGGCACCGCGCTCCACCCGGGCCTGCCCGACGGCACGTACACCGTGGCCTGGCAGGCCGTCTCCGCCGACAGCCACCCCATCGCGGGGGCGTTCACCTTCTCCATCGGCGCCCCCTCGGAGACGACGGTGGCGCTGCCCGTGGCGAACGCGGGCGGCGGCCCCGTCGGCACCGCCTATGCGCTCGCCCGGTACGCCGCCTATGCCGGCTTCACCGTCCTCGCCGGCTCCTGCGCCTTCATCCTGGCGTGCTGGCGACGGGGTGCCGCCGCGCGCCCGATGCAGAAGCTCGTCCTGCGCGCGTGGGTCGTGCTCACCGCCGCCACGCTGGTGGTGCTGGTGCTGCGCCACCCGTACACCGGGTCGGGGAACTTCGCCGACGTCTTCGACCTCGCCGGGCTCAAGGCGGTCCTGGAGACCAAGACCGGCGCCGCTCTCGTCTCCCGGCTGCTCCTGCTGGGGGCCGCCGCCCTCTTCATCGCCGTCCTGTTCGGCGCGTTCGCCCGCCGGCAGTCCGCCGCCCCGGAGGGCGGGGCCGACGCCCGGGAGGCGGCCGCCGGGAAGGGGGACGGGAAGGAGGACAGCAAGCACGCCGCGGACCTGTTCTTCGGCCTCGCCGTCGCGGGCAGCGTCTTCGCCGCGGGCATCGCCGCGACATGGGCGCTGTCGGAGCACGCCTCCACCGGCCTGCAAAGCGGCATCGCGATGCCGGTCGACATCCTGCACCTGCTGGCCGCGGCTACCTGGCTGGGCGGGCTCACCGCGCTGCTCGTCGCGCTGTACACCGTGCCGGACATGGAGCGGGAGGCCGTGCGCCGGTTCTCCCGGATCGCCTTTGCGGCAGTCGTCGTGCTGGCCGCGACCGGGGCCTACCAGTCGTGGCGCCAGCTCGGCAGCTGGCAGGCCCTGACCGGTACCAGCTACGGGCAGCTGCTGATCATCAAGGGCGGCCTGGTGCCCGTCCTCGTCGGGATCGCCTACCTCTCGCGGCGCTGGACCGCGCGGCTGGGGGAGGCACCGGCGGTGTCGGCCGAAGCGGACGAGCCGACAGCGGCAACGGCAACGGCAACGGCAACGGCAGCAGAGACGGCCGCGGTTTCACGTGAAACGTCCGTCTCGGTGGGTGTTTCACGTGAAACACCCACCGCGGGGGCGGACACGCCCGAGAATCCAGCGCGCGCCGCGCAGCTCGCCCGACAGCGGGCAGCACGCGAGAAGGCGCTCCGGCGGCAGGCCCGGGACGCCGACCCGGCACGGGCGGGCCTGCGCCGCTCCGTGCTGGCCGAGGCGGCGGTGGCTGTCGCGGTCCTCGCCGTGACCACCGTGCTGACGAGCACGGAGCCGGGCCGGGTCGCCATCCAGGACGCGGGCCGCAACGGCGCTTCCTCGCCCGCCGTGCCCAACCGGGCCGTGAAGGTCACTCTGCCGTTCGACACGGGAGGCACGAACGGCAAGGGCTCCGTCCGGCTGGAGCTGGACCCGGGGCGGACCGGCTCCAACACCCTCCACGTGTGGGCCGAGTCACCGGACGGCGCGCCGCTCGACCTGCCCGAGGTCAAGGTGGCCTTCACCCTCCCGGCCAAGGAGGTCGGCCCGCTGCCGGCCTCGGCCGACCGGGCGGACCCGGGGCACTGGAGCGCTCCCGGCGTCCAGCTGCCACTGGCCGGAGAGTGGCGCATCGACGTGACCGTCCGAACCTCCGAGATCGATCAGACGACCGTGCAGAAGACAGTGAAGATCGGCTGAACAGCGTGACCGAGAGCAACACCGACATCGAGATCTCCCGCCGCCGGCTGCTCGGCACCGTCGGCGCGGCGGGCGCCACCGGGCTCGCGCTGGGCGCCACGGGCGGCGCGCTGGTGCAGTCCGCCATCGCCGCCACCCCGTCCGGCGGCACCGGCAGCCTTTCCGCCGTGGGCGCCGCCCGGGTCGCCTTCCACGGCGAGCGCCAGGCGGGCATCACCACCCCCCTGCAGGCCAAGGGGCACGTGTTGGCCTTCGACCTGGCCCCTGGGGCCGGGCGGAAGGAGGCGGCCGCGCTGATGCGCCGCTGGTCCGAGACCGCCCGCCGGCTGATGGCGGGCGAGACCGCGGCCACGGCGGACACCGGGATCGCCCTGGACGCAGGGCCGTGCTCGCTGACCGTGACCTTCGGTTTCGGGCACTCCTTCTTCGAGCGCACAGGGCTCACCGCCCGCCGGCCTGCGGCCCTCGATCCGCTGCCGGACTTCTCCTCCGACCGGCTGGACCCGCAGCGCAGCAACGGCGACCTGTGGGTGCAGATCGGCGCCGACGACGGCCTCGTGGCATTCCACGCCCTCCGCGCGATCCAGAAGGACGCCGGGGACGCGGCCAGGGTGCGCTGGCAGATGGACGGCTTCAACCGGTCGCCCGGCGCGACCGCCTCGCCGATGACCTCCCGCAACCTGATGGGCCAGGTCGACGGCACCAACAATCCGAAGCCCTCGGAGGCGGACTTCGAGAAGCGGATCTTCGTGCCCGCCGCGGGGCCGGGGCCGGCGGAGCACGCGTGGATGGGCGGGGGTTCGTACGCGGTCGTCCGCCGCATCCGGATGCTGCTCGACGAGTGGGACAAGCAGTCCCTCGCCCAGCAGGAGCAGGTCATCGGGCGCAACAAAGCCACCGGCGCTCCTCTGACGGGCGGTTCGGAGACAACCGCACTGGACCTGGACAAGATCGGCCCCGACGGCAAGGCAGTCATCCCGGCCAACGCGCACGCCCGCATCTCCGCCCCGGCGCAGAACGGCGGGGCGGCGATGCTGCGCAGGCCGTTCTCCTTCCACGACGGCACAGCCGAAGACGGGGCGCCCGACGCCGGGCTCCTCTTCATCTGCTGGCAGGCGGACCCGCTGCGCGGGTTCGTCCCGGTGCAGCGCAAGCTCGACCGCGGGGACGCCCTGTCGGCGTTCATCCGGCACGAATCCAGCGGGCTGTACGCAGTCCCGCCCGGCCCGCGGGACGGCGAGTACGTGGGCCAGCGGCTGCTCGAAGGGTGAAGGTGCCCGAAGGGTGAACGGAGCCCCGCGGGGCGGGTGCCCGGCATTAGGCTGACCGCATGTCGGCCACCCGCTTCACGTATCTCGGTCCCGAGGGCACCTTCACCGAGGCCGCCCTCCGCACGCTGCCGGAAGCCGCGACCCGGGAGCTCGTCCCGATGGTCTCCGTGGCATCCGCCCTGGACGCCGTGCGCAACGGGGAGGCGGCGGCCGCCCTTGTCCCGATCGAGAACTCGGTGGAGGGCGGGGTGACCGCCACCCTGGACGAGCTGGCCTCCGGCGAGCCGCTGATGATCTACCGCGAGGTGCTGCTGCCCATCGCGTTCGCCCTGCTTGTACGGCCGGGTACGGCCCTGTCGGACGTCAAGACGGTCACCGGGCACCCGGTCGCGCAGCCGCAGGTGCGCAACTGGCTGCGGGCGAACCTGCCGGACGCCGTGTGGGAGTCGGCCGCGTCGAACGCGGACGGGGCGCGGCTGGTGCAGGAGGGCCGCTTCGACGCGGCGTTCGCGGGTGAGTTCGCCGCCGCCACGTACGGGCTGGTGCCGCTCGTCACGGAGATCCACGACGCGGAGAACGCCGAGACGCGGTTCGTGCTGGTGGGCCGGCCGGCCCGGCCCGCCGCGCCGACGGGCGCCGACAAGACCTCGGTGGTGCTGTGGCTGGGGGACGACCACCCCGGTGCGCTGCTGGAACTCCTCCAGGAATTCTCGGTGCGCGGGGTGAACCTGATGCTGATCCAGTCGCGGCCGACGGGCGAGGGCATCGGGAACTACTGCTTCGCCGTCGACGCCGAGGGCCACATCTCCGACCGCAGGGTGAGCGAGGCGCTCATGGGTCTGAAGCGGACCTGTCCGCAGGTCCGCTTCCTGGGCTCCTACCCGAGGGCGGGCGTCACCCGCAGTGACGTCCGGGCGCCGCGGCCGGGAACCTCGGACGGCGACTTCACCGCGGCGTCGGACTGGCTGACGCGGTGCCTCGACGGCCGGGCGTAGCGGCCTCCACTGCCCACAGAGTTATCCACAGGCCCGGGGGAGGGCCTGTGGACTAGTCGACACTTCCGGCGCCCCGGGTCGACTTGTCGGCCTTCGGGAAGGGGTTTCGCGCAGGAGAGCAGGAGATGAACGGCGTCATCCCCGTATCACGAATCAACTCTTTGGGGCGAGCCATTCCCACCCGAATGAGTGTGTGAGGGCGGTTTGAACCGGGATTCGCCGGGAGGGCGCAGTGGGCGGGATTGATCTAATTCCGTGTCCACAGATACGGCGCACACCCTGTGGACAACCCTGTGGGCTGCGGCTTCCCTGTGGACAATCGGCCGTCGCCGGCACCCCGGACGCTGTCCGGATGCTGGGATTCACCCCCTTTCCCGGAATGGCCGGGTTTTATCGGGCGCGGAGCGGCCGACGACTTCCGGCCACGGGTACAGAGTTTTCCATTCGTTGCAATTAGGACATAGCGACACGCAGCGTGATATCGGTGTGAGGCAGGGAAGCTCAGGCCGGTAGCCTGGTGGGGTGATTGACCTCCGGCTGCTCCGTGAAGACCCCGACCGTGTCCGCGCCTCGCAGCGCGCCCGTGGAGAAGACGTCGAACTCGTCGACGCCGTGCTCTCCGCCGACGAGCGCCGCAGGTCGTCCGGCATGCGCTTCGACGAACTGCGCAACGAGCAGAAGTCGCTCGGCAGGCTCATCCCCAAGGCCTCCCCGGAGGAGCGGGCGGAGCTGCTGAAGCGCGCGGAGCAGCTCAAGGCGGACGTCAAGGCCGCAGAGGCCGAGCAGAACGAGGCGGACGAGACCGCCCGCGCCCTGCTGCTCAAGCTCGGCAACGTCGTCCACCCGGACGTGCCCGTCGGCGGCGAGGACGACTTCACCGTCCTGGAGACCCACGGCACCATCCGCGACTTCGCCGCCGAGGGCTTCGAGCCGAAGGACCACTTGGAGCTCGGCGAGCTGCTCGGCGCCATCGACGTCGAGCGCGGCGCCAAGGTGTCCGGCTCGCGCTTCTACTACCTGACCGGCGTGGGTGCCCTGCTGGAGCTGGCCCTCGTCAACGCGGCCATCGCGCAGGCCACCGAGGCCGGCTTCATCCCCATGCTGACCCCCGCCCTGGTGCGTCCGCGTGCCATGGAGGGCACCGGCTTCCTCGGCCAGGCCGCAGAGAACGTCTACCACCTGGAGAAGGACGACTACTACCTGGTCGGCACCTCCGAGGTGCCCCTCGCCGCGTACCACATGGACGAGATCGTCGAGGCGGAGAAGCTGCCGCTGCGGTACGCCGGCTTCTCCCCGTGCTTCCGCCGCGAGGCCGGGACCTACGGCAAGGACACCCGCGGCATCTTCCGCGTCCACCAGTTCGACAAGGTCGAGATGTTCTCGTACGTCGCCCCGGAGGAGGCCGAGGCCGAGCACGCGCGGCTCCTCGCCTGGGAGAAGCAGTGGCTGACCAGCCTCGAGCTGCCCTTCCAGGTCATCGACGTCGCCACCGGCGACCTCGGCGCGTCGGCCTCGCGCAAGTTCGACTGCGAGGCCTGGATTCCCACCCAGGGCAAGTACCGCGAGCTGACGTCCGCCTCCAACTGCGACGGCTTCCAGGCCCGCCGGCTGTCGATCCGCGTCCGCGACGGCAAGAAGACCCAGCCGCTCGCCACCCTGAACGGCACGCTGTGCGCCGTGCCGCGCACCATCGTCGCCCTCCTGGAGAACCACCAGCAGGCCGACGGCTCCGTGCGCGTCCCCGCGGTGCTCCGCCCCTACCTGGGCGGTCGCGAGGTCCTGGAGCCGATCACCAAGTGAGCCCGGCCCCGTTCCCCTACCAGCTCGTCGCGACCGACCTCGACGGCACGCTGCTGCGTGGCGACGGCACCGTGTCGGAACGCACCCGGGAAGCCCTCGCCGCGGCCACCGCGGCGGGGGCCGTCCACATCGTCGTCACGGGCCGCGGCGTGGCCTGGACCCGCCACATCCTCGACGACCTCGGCTACCGGGGCATCGCCGTGTGCGGGCAGGGGGCCCAGGTCTACGACGCCGGAGCGCACCGGCTGCTGACGTCCGTGACGCTGGACCGGCAGCTGGCCGGCCTGGCCCTGGCGAAGCTGGAGGCCGAGGTGGGCCCGCTGGCGCTCGCCGCGAGCCGCGACGGGGTCGACGGCGACGTGCTGTTCGGGCCCGGCTACCGGGTGCAGGAGGGCCTGCCTGCCCTGTACCTGGAGGACACGGCGGCGGTGTGGTCGGCCCCGCTGAACAAGCTGTACATCCAGCACCCCGAACTCGGCGACGACGCCCTGGTCGACGCGGCCCGCCGGACGGTGGGTTCGCTCGTGGACGTCGTAATGGCCGGGCCGGGAATAGTGGAGATACTGCCGCTCGGGCTGACAAAGGCGACCGGGCTCTCACTGGCCGCGCGCCGACTGGGGGTCAAGGCCGCCGGCACCATCGCCTTCGGCGACATGCCCAACGACGTCCCCATGTTCGGCTGGGCGGCGCACGGCGTGGCAATGGCCAACGCCCATCCGGAGCTGAAGGCGGTGGCCGACGAGGTGACGACCTCCCACGAGGAGGACGGCATCGCGGTGGTGCTGGAGCGCCTGCTCGGCGCCGCGTAGGACCCGTCCCGCCGACCGCGCCCCAGGCACGGCGCGCGCAGGCCCGGACACGGAAGCGGTCCGGGGCGGCCCGCACCTGACGGTGCGCTCGAAGTGGCCGCCCCGGACCTTTTGTTGCTCCCCGCACGGCTCACTCTGCCCGGGGCCGGAGTCCCGTACCAGTGATTTTCCGCCGCTGCGGCCGGCCCCGGGCCCCGCCGGATCCGCATCGCGTTTCACGTGAAACATGCGGTGGTTTCACGTGAAACATGCGGTGCCTGGGGGCCCGTCCGCCGGTGGCTACTCCTCGCCGGCCAGCGTGAGCCGGCGCAGCTTCTGCCCCGCGTAGACGGTGGCGCCGACCGTGACGGCCACGAGGAGCGCGACCGCAGTGGGCAGGCCGACGGTCGCGTCGACGTAGCCCTCTCCGGCCACCTTCTCGGCCAGGGCCAGCGCCCACTGCTGGATGCTGAGGGTCTTGGCGCCCGAGACCAGGCTGCCGAACAGCGACTCCCAGATCAGGGCGTACACGAGGCCGAAGACGACCGCGTGCCGGCTGACCGTGCCCAGCAGCAGGAACAGCGCGCTGTAGGCGACGGAGGCGACCAGTGCGGCGATCGTGTAGGCGACCGCGATCTGCTGGCCGTTGTTGTTGAGGATGAAGCCGGCGATCAGCGTGGGGATCGCCGAGAAGGCCATCGTGACGGCGATCGCGACGATCAGCTTGGTCATGATGATCGTCGGCCGCTTCACGGGCTTCGAGAGCAGGTAGACGATCGAGCCGTCGTCGATCTCCGGTCCGATCGCTCCGGTGCCGGCGATCACGCCGATCAGGGGGACCATGGTGGCCAGCGCGAAGCCGCCCAGCAGGTCCGCCGCGATCCTGTCGTCGAGCCCGGTGAAGGCGCGGACGGCACCGGCGATGACGATGAGCATGGCCGGGAGCGCGAAGAGGACCAGAGCGCGGCGGCGGCCGAGGAGGGCCCGGTAGGTGAGCCGGGCCACGGTGGGGTTGTACATGGGTGCCAGCTCCTTCAGGCCGCGACGAGGTAGGAGAAGACCGATTCGAGGGACTCGTCGGAGGGCGAGACCGTCAGGAGCCGGATGCCGTGGGCGCGGGCGACCTGCGGCAGGAGCTCGGTGAAGCGGCCGAAGTCGGAGGCCTGGATGCGCAGGGCTCCTTCCTGGACGTCCACCTCGATACCGGAGGTGGAGGGATCCCCGATCAGGGCGGCGGCGAGGGCCCGGTCGTCGGAGGAGCGGACCAGGTAGCGGTGCGGGCGGTCCGTCATCAGGCGCCGGATCTTGCGGAAGTCCCCGGAGGCGGCGTGGCGTCCGGCGACGACCACCTCGATGTGGGAGGCGAGCTGCTCGACCTCCTCCAGGATGTGGGAGGAGAACAGGACGGTCCGGCCGTCGTCGCCCATGCGCCGCAACAGGTCCATCAGCTGCATGCGCTGGCGGGGGTCCATTCCGTTGAACGGCTCGTCGAGCAGCAGCACGGACGGCTCGTGGACGAGCGCCGAGGCCATCTTCACGCGCTGCCGCATGCCCTTGGAGTAAGTCGCGATCTTGCGGTCCTGGGCGTACTCCATCTCGACGGTGGCCAGCGCCCGCCGGGCAGCGGCGTCGTCGAGGCCGTGCAGCTCGGCGTTGGCGACGACGAACTCCCGGCCGGTCAGGAAGTCGTACATGGCCTCGCGCTCGGGCACGACGCCGATCTGGCGGTACACCTGCTCGTTGCCCCAGATCGGGCTGCCGTCGATGGTGACGGTGCCCGTGGAGGGGGCGAGGAAGCCGCCCATCATGTTGATGAGGGTCGACTTGCCGGCGCCGTTCGGGCCGAGCAGGCCGGTGACGCCCGGGCCGATGCGCATCGTCACGTCATTGACGGCGACGACGTTCCCGAACCAGCGGGAGGTGTGGTCGATGTCGATGGTGGTCACAGCCCGGCCTTCCGGTAGCGGGCCATCAGGGCGGCGTACGAGCCGGCGATGAGGGCCAGGATGACGAGCAGGTAGACGAAGCCGGCGCCCGTGGAGGGGCCTTCGCCGCCCGGGAAGGCGGAGGTCGCCCCGAGGAAGGCGGTCTGCATGCCGTCGATCAGGGTGATGGGCGAGAAGAGGCCCATCCACTCGATCGGGCCGGTGCTGCCCGCGCTGTAGGCGACGCCCTGGACCGCGGTCACTGCGCCGTACGGGATCAGCAGCATGGCGATGATGGCGGCGACGCCGAAGCCGCGGCGCGGCGTGAGCGCGGCCATGACCAGGCCGAGGCCGGCGAAGAGCACCGAGAGCAGCAGCACGGAGACCAGTCCCTGGGCGAACCCCTTGGTCTGGTCCGCGAAGTCGAATTTGGCCAGCAGCGCGCCGATCCACATGATCAGCAGCGGCGTGGCGGTGAGGATGAACAGGGCGGAGGCCATCGCCGCGTATTTCGCGACGACGTAGTCGACCCGCTCGATGGGGCGCGAGAAGTACAGCGGCACCGTCTTGAAGCGGAGGTCGCGGGAGACGGACTGCGGTGCCTGCGAGGCGAGGAACAGGCCGATGATCATCTGGGTGGTCAGCGCGTACGTCGTGTACTTGATCGGCAGTTCGGTGGAGCCGGGCACGGCGATGGCGACGGCGACGATGATCAGCGCGGGGATGCACATCACCGCGAAGAGGATCATCGGGAGCACCTTGGACTTGGCCGAGCGGCCCAGTCCGTAGGCCCCGCGCAGCGACTGCGAGTACAGCGACTTGCGGGCATAGGAGCGGCCGAGCCGGGCGCCTTCGTAGGACCGGTAGCCGATGTTGTGGATCTGGGTGGAGGTGTCAGGCGCCATCGGTACCGGCTCCCTTCCGCTGGTCGTTGTCGCGGAAGACCTCCGCGATGTGGTGCCGCCGCTGTTCCATGCGGACCAGGCCGAGGCCGAGGCCCGCGACGGTGTCGCGGATGGTGTCGTAGGTGCTCTCCCCGGTGGCCTCGACGAGGAGGATGTGGCCGGCGCCGGGCAGGCCCTGCTCCTCGCCGGCGTGCAGGGCCAGGCCCGCCTCGGTGAGCGCCTTGCGCAGGGCGGCCGTGCCGTCCGGGTGCGCGTCGGAGTCGGTCACCTCGACCGCGAGGGTTGCCGTGATCTGCGTGAAGTCGCTGGTGGAGCTGGAGCGCAGGAGCTTGCCGCCGTCGACGACGACGACGTGGTCGCAGGTCCGCTCCAGCTCGCCGAGCAGGTGCGAGGTGACCAGGACCGAGATGCCGAAGTCGGTGTGGACGCGGCGGATCAGGCCGAGCATCTCGTCCCGGCCGACGGGGTCGAGGCCGTTGGTCGGCTCGTCCAGGAGGACCAGCTGCGGGTCGTGGACCAGCGCCTGGGCCAGCTTGACGCGCTGCTTCATGCCGGTGGAGTAGCCGCCGATGGGGCGGTAGCGCTCCTCGTACAGCCCGACGTGCCGAAGGGTGTCGGCCGTCCTCTCGCGGGCGGCGGCCGGCGGGAGGCCGGACATGCGCGCCATGTGGACGACGAACTCGGTGGCGGAGACGTCGGGGGGCAGGCAGTCGTGCTCGGGCATGTAGCCGACGCGCTCGCGGATGGCGCTGCCGTGCGTGGCGACGTCGAGTCCGAGTACGGCGGCGCGGCCCTCGGTGGCGGGGGACAGTCCCAGCAGGATCTTGATCAGCGTGGACTTGCCGGCTCCGTTGGCACCCACCAGGCCGGTCACGCCCGGCCCGATGTCCACGGAGAGCCGGTCGATGGCGGTCACTCGGGGGTACCGCTTGCTCAGGCTTTCGGTCGCGATGACAGTCACGGCTCCGACGTTAGCGGCGGCGTCCGTGCCGGTCGTCAGACCTGGAGGGCGGTCCGGTGTCAGCCTTCAGGACTACGGACCCTGACGCGAGGCTGATGTGAACCGGACAAGTTTGTCCACAGGCGGCACGCCCGCCCCTTGACGCGGCCTCCGGGCATTGTCACATTCATCAGTGGCAGGTTACGGGCGGTACGGCTTCTGGAGACGGGCGGCTGGCATGGCTGGGGACACCGGGAAGGGCACCACCGCGGCACCGCGCGCCGGGCGGCTCGGCTCCGACCTGCGCGGCTTCCGGGAGGTGCAGCGGCTCGCGTACGCCTGCGCCGAGGCGGTCGCGGCGCAGCTGCGGCCGGGCGTGACCGAGCGCGAGGCGGCGCGCATGCAGCGGGAGTGGCTGCGCGGGCACGGCGTGCGGGACTGGTTCCACCTGCCGTTCGCCTGGTTCGGGGACCGGACGGCCTTCGCGGGCTTCCGCGTGCCGCTCCAGTTCTTCCCGACGAACCGGGCGCTCGAGCCGGGCATGCCCTTCATCCTCGACATGGCCCCGGTGTACCGGGGGTATGCGGCGGACATCGGGTACTCCGGCAGCCTCGGCCTCAACCCGGTGCAGGACCGGCTCCTGTCGGACCTGCGCGCACACCGCGAGCTGATCCTGCGACAGGTCCGCGAGCGCCGGTCGCTGCGTGAGATCTACGAGAACGTGGACCGGCTGATGGTGCGGCAGGGCTACGCGAACCGGCACCGCGCCTATCCCTTCGGCGTCATAGCCCACAAGGTCGACCGGGTGCGGGAGCGGCGCTGGTCGCCGACCGTCTTCGGGTTCGGCGCGCAGTCCCTCAAGGGGCTCGTCGGGGACGCCCTGCACGGACACCGGGAGGGCTGGTCACCGCTCTGGAGCCCGTACCGGTTCTCCGACCACGCGCCGCAGCCCGGCATGTGGGCGGTGGAGCCCCATCTGGGATTCCGGGGGACGGGCGCCAAGTTCGAGGAGATCCTCGTCGTCACGGACTCCCGAGACCCCGAGGAGAGCGCGTTCTGGCTGGACGACGACCTGCCGCACGTGCGGCGCTGGGCCGAGGAGGGGGCAGCATGAACGAGGCGGACGGGACGACCGGCGGCCGGCCGGCGGGACAGGGCCCGGCCGGGGCGCGCGAGCGGCGCGTCAGCACGGGCGGCGTCGAGCTGTGCGTGGTGGAGCTGGGCGAGCGGGACCGGCCGACAGTGGTGCTGGTCCACGGCTACCCGGACAGCAAGGAGGTCTGGTCGGGGGTGGCCGAGCGGCTGGCGGACCGGTTCCACGTCGTGCTGTACGACGTCCGCGGGCACGGCCGCTCGACGGCGCCGGTGCCGCTGCGCGGCGGGTTCACCCTGGAGAAGCTCACCGACGACTTCCTGGCCGTGGCGGACGCGGTGAGTCCGGACCGGCCCGTCCACCTCGTCGGCCACGACTGGGGGTCGGTGCAGGGCTGGGAGTTCGTGACCACCGCCCGGACCGAGGGCCGGATCGCCTCCTTCACCTCCATGTCCGGCCCCTCCCTCGACCACTTCGGGCACTGGATCAGGGAGCGGCTGAGCCGGCCCACCCCGCGGCGGGCCGCCCAGCTCCTCGGCCAGGGCGCCAAGTCCTGGTACGTGTACCTCCTGCACACGCCGCTGCTGCCGGAGCTCGCCTGGCGGGGCCCTCTCGGCAAGCGCTGGCCCGAGATCCTCCGGCGCGTCGAGCAGGTCCCGGCCGGCTCGTACCCGACCTCTTCGCTGCCGTCCGACGCCGCGCACGGCGCCTGGCTGTACCGCGACAACGTGCGGGCGCGGATGCGGCGCCCCCGGCCCGACGCGTACGCGCACGCCCCGGTCCAGCTGATCACCCCGACGGGGGACGCCTTCCTGTCCGAGCGGCTCTACGACGGGCTGGAGCGCTGGGCCCCGGACCTGGTGCGGCGCACCCTGCCCGCCAAGCACTGGATGCCCCGCACCCGGCCCGACCAGCTGGCCGCGTGGATCGCCGAGTTCGCCGCCGCCCGGGAGGAGCCCGCCGCCCGCGCCCCGGGCCCGGGGCTCAGGGCGCCCGGCAGGTACGCCGACCGGTTCGCCGGCCGCCTCGTCCTCGTCACCGGCGCCGCCAGCGGCATCGGCCGGGCCACGGCATACGCGTTCGCCGAGGCCGGTGCCCGGGTGGTCTGCGTCGACCGGGACGCCGAGGGCGCGGCGCGCACCGCCGAGATGGCGAGGCTCGTCGGCGCCGCCGGGGCGTGGGGCGAATGCGCCGACGTCGCCGACGAGGCGGCGATGGAGAAGCTCGCCGCGAAGACCGCCGCCGAGTACGGAGTCGTCGACGTGCTCGTCAACAACGCCGGGATCGGGCTGTCGGGACCGTTCCTCGACACCACCGCCGAGGACTGGCGGAAGGTCCTCGACGTCAACCTGTGGGGCGTCATCCACGGCTGCCGGATCTTCGGCCGGCAGATGGCCGAGCGCGGCCAGGGCGGGCACATCGTCAACACCGCCTCGGCTGCCGCCTACCTGCCGTCCAAGTCGCTGCCCGCGTACAGCACATCCAAGGCCGCGGTGCTGATGCTCTCGCAGTGCCTGCGCGCCGAACTCGCGCCCCAGTCCATCGGCGTCTCGGCGGTCTGCCCCGGCATCGTCAACACCAACATCACCTCCACCTCCCGTTTCACCGGGGTGGACGGCGCCGAGGAGAAGCGGCGACAGGAGCGCGCGGCGCGGCTGTACCGGCTGCGCAACTTCCCGCCGGAGAAGGTCGCCGACGCCATCCTGCGGGCCGTCGTGCACAACGAGGCGGTGACGCCCGTGACACCGGAGTCCAAGGGGGCGCTGTGGCTGTCGCGGTTCGCGCCCGGTGTGCTGCGGCGGCTCGCCCGGCTGGAGCCGCGCCTGTGACCGGGGCCGCGCCCGGAGTGCCCGATCAGGCGGCGGCCGAGTACCGGATCGAGGACCTGGCGCACCGCAGCGGGGCCACGGTGCGCACGATCCGGGCCTACCAGGACCGGGGCCTGCTGCCGAAGCCGGAGCGGCGCGGCCGGTCGAACGTCTACCGCGACGCGCACCTGGTGCGGCTGCGGCAGATTGCCGGCCTGCTGGACCGCGGCTACTCCCTGGCCTCCATCAAGGAGCTGCTCGAAGCGTGGGACGAGGGGCGCGGGCTCGGCGGGGTCCTGGGCCTCGTCGCCGAGGTGCAGGGACCGTGGACGGACGAGGAGGCGGGCCGGGTCAGCCGGGCCGAGCTGGGCGAGCGGTTCGGCGGAACTCGGGACGACGCGGCCGTCGCCGAGGCGTGCGACTTGGGCGTACTGGAGCGGATCCCCGGGTGTCCGGACGAGTTCCTGGTGCCCTCTCCGCAGGAGCTGGCGGTGGCCGCCGAGCTGTATGCGGCGGGAGTGCCTCTGCGGGCCATCGCGGAGCACCTGCGGGAGCTGCGCGGGCAGGTGGAGCACATCGCCTCGCGGTTCCTGGAGTTCACCACCGAGCACGTCTTCGCCCGCTACCTCGGGCAGGTGCCGCCGGCGGACGCGGACGCCGAGGAGGCCGCCGAGATGGTCCGCCGGCTGCGCCCGCTGGCGCAGCAGACGGTGGACGCCGAACTGGCCCGTGCGATGAGGCTGTTCGCGACCCGGCACCTCCGGCACCACCTCGGGGCAGCCGGGGGCGCACAGCCGCCCGGGACGGCGGCCGTCCCGCTGCCCGCCGAGACCGTGCGGGCAGTGCAGGAGCTCGTGGGCGCCGAGCATGTGGCGGAGTTCGTCCGCGCCGCGGCCGAGCGGGAACTGCAGGCCCGGCGGATGAACGACCTGGCACGCCGCGGAGCCGGTCGGGGGTCCGACACGGCGTGATCCACAGACTGCCGTGGTCCACAGGGCGGACCACTCGTTTACCGTCAAATCCCACCCAACCGGCTGTGGACAAGCGGGGTTTTCCTGTGGGCAAACCTGTGGACGAAGCACCTTCCCGAGGGCTTGCGCGTCAGCTGGCGATCCCGGCCGCCCTGCCTGCCGCCGGCTCCGCCGCGCCGTCCGCCCGTACGGCGGTACGCCTGCCGCGGCCTCCGTAGAGGAGCGCAGCGAGGGCCAGGCCCAGCGCTCCGCCGGCCAACTGCGCCGCCACGAAGCCGGGCAGCGACTGCGGGGCGATTCCCGTGAGGGAGTCGCTGAAGGCGCGCCCCACCGTGCCGGCGGGGTTGGCGAACGAGCCGGAGGAGGTGAACCAGATCGCGCACGCGAGGTACGCCGCCACCGCTGCGGGAACGAGCCGCGGCCGCCCGGTGCGGTCCAGGCCCCAGATCACCAACACCAGTCCCGCGGTGGCGACGACCTCGCCGACGAGGAGGTGGCCGCCGCCGCGGACCTGGGTGGCGAAGGCACCGGGCACCCGGCCGAACATCGTCTCGGCGAGGACGGCCCCGGCGACGGCCCCCGCGGTCTGCGCGGCGGCGTAGGCGAGCGCCTCCCGGCCCGGCAGACCGGCGCCGCCGCGGCGGCGCGCCCACCACGAGGCGAGGGTGACGACGGGGTTGAGGTGCGCCCCGGAGATCGGCGCGAAGAGGGTGACGGCCAGGCCGAGGCCGATGGCCGAGGCGAGTGAGTTGACGGCCAGGGCGACACCGGTGTCGCTGCTGAGGGCCGCCGCCTGGATGCCGGATCCGACGACCACCGCGAGGAGGCCCGCGGCGCCCGCGAACTCGGCGGCCGCGCGGCGCGGCAGGGACGCGTGGATGGTCATGGGTCCTCCCCCGGAGCAGGCAAACAATGGAAAATATATTCCGCATAACGGAACGCATCTACCCTGGGTGCCTCTCGGCCGGAGCGGCCGAAATACGGTGCGGAAGCCGGCCACGCCCCGGCAAGCTGGGCACATGGACGACAGACGCACCGTGAAGGTGTCCAAATACATGTCGAAGCACCTGCGCCACCAGCCCGAGCGCATCGGACTGCACCTCGACCCGCAGGGCTGGGCCGAGATCGGCGACCTCCTGGCCGCGGCCGCCGCCCACGGCTTCCCCGTCACACGAGCCGAACTCGACCATGTCGTCGCCGCCAACGACAAGCAGCGCTTCGCCGTCGACGGGACCCGCATCCGCGCCAACCAGGGCCACACTGTGCCCGTGGACCTGGCCCTCCCGGAGGCCGAGCCTCCGGCGCACCTCTACCACGGCACCGTCGCCGCGGCGCTGGACGCCATCCGCGCCGAGGGCCTGCGCCCGATGGCCCGCCACCACGTCCACCTGTCCCCCGACCGGGAGACCGCCACCCGCGTCGGGGCACGCCGCGGCCGCCCGGTCGTCATCGGCGTCGACGCGGCAGCGATGCGGGCCGCCGGACACGTCTTCCGGATCAGCGCCAACGGCGTCTGGCTCGTGGACGCGGTACCGCCGCGGTTCCTCCGCCTGCCGGGGCCGCACTGAATTTCCCGGCAGACTGTCAGATCATCCCCCTAACCTGTTCCCCATTCCGGGATCCGTGAGGGGGGGGCACCTCGCGATCACCGAACCACCCATGCACCAACGCGAGGTGACTTTCCATGACATCTGCATCCGCTGCCGCGCTCCCCGCCGACCCCGGGGCCAACACCTTCCAGGTGGACCTGCGCGGCCTCGTCGACCTGCTCTCCCACCACCTCTACTCCAGCCCGCGCGTCTACGTCCGCGAGCTCCTGCAGAACGCGGTCGACGCCGTCACCGCCCGGCACGCAGTGGACCCGCAGGCCGCGATCCGCATCCGCCTCGCCGCCTCCGGGGGACGCGTCACCATCGAGGACAGCGGCATCGGCCTGACCGCCGACGAGGCGCACTCCCTCCTCGCCACCATCGGCCGCAGCTCCAAGCGCGGCGGCGAACACGGCCTGGAGAACGCCCGCCGCGAGTTCCTCGGCCAGTTCGGCATCGGCCTGCTCGCCTGCTTCGTCGTCGCCCGCCGGATCCGCGTCACCACCCGCTCCGCCCGCGACCCGCAGGCCGCCCCCGTCGAATGGCTCGCCGCCGACGACGGCACCTACACCGTCCGCGAACTGCCCCACGACGCCCGCCGCGAGCCCGGCACCACCGTCGAGCTGGAGGCCCGCCCCGGCGCCGGGGAATGGATGGCGCCCGCCAAGGTCGAACAGCTGGCCCGCGACTACGGCTCCCTCCTGCCCTACGACATCACCTTCGACGACGGCACGGGCGGCGAGCCGCGGCCGGTCACCGACCGGCCCGCCGTCTGGGACCGCCCCTTCCCCACACCGGCCGCCCGCCGCGTCGCGCTCGCCGGCCACTGCTCCGGACTCTTCGGGTTCACCCCGCTCGACAGCATCGATCTCGACCTGCCGCTCGCCGGAGTCCGCGGCGTCGCGTACGTCCTGCCCGAGCCGACCAGCCCGGCCCACCGCTCCGGCCACCGCGTCCACCTCAAGGGCATGCTCCTCACGGACCGGGCCGACAACCTGCTGCCCGACTGGGCGTTCTTCGTACGCGCCGTCCTGGACACCGACACCCTCCGGCCGACCGCGTCCCGTGAGAACCTGTACGACGACGAGACCCTGGCCGCCGTCCGCGAGGCCCTCGGCGCCCGCATCCGCGCCTGGCTCGCCGAGCTTGCCGCGAGCGACCCGGAGCGCCTGGCCGCGTTCCTGGCCGTCCACCACCTCGGGGTGAAGTCCCTCGCCCGGCACGACCCCGAGCTCCTCGGCCTGATGCTGCCCTGGCTGCCGTTCGAGACCAGCGACGGATCGATGAGCCTCCAGGAGTTCACGGCCGCCCACCCCGAGATCCACTTCACCCGGTCCGTCGAGGAGTTCCGCCAGATCGCCCCGATCGCAGCCGCCCACGGGCTCGGCGTCGTCAATGCCGGATACACCTACGACGCAGACCTGCTCGCCCTGCTGCCTGCCGTACGGCCGGAGCTCAAGGTCGCCGAGCTCGACGCCGGAGCCGTCACCGAGCGGCTGGACCCCGTCCCGACCGCGGCCGAACTGGCCCTCGCCCCGTTCCTGTCCACCGCCCGCACCCGCCTCCAGGCACAGGGCTGCGACGTGGTGCTGCGCGCGTTCCAGCCCGTCTCCGTCCCCGCGCTGTACCTCGACGACCGGCAGGCCCGCCAGGAGCGCGACCGCACCGCCGCCCTCGACAGCGCCGACTCCCTGTGGACCGGCATCCTCGGCGCGCTGCGCGGGTCGGCGCCGCGGGCCCGCCTCGTCCTCAACCACAACAACCCGCTCATCCGGCGCATCGCCTCCCTGCCCGATGAAGGCCTCACCGGCACCGCCGTCGAATCCCTGTACGGGCAGGCGCTGTTGATGTCCCAGCGGCCGCTGCGCGCGGCCGACACCGCCCTGCTCAACCGGGCCTTCCTCGGGCTCCTGGAATGGGCCACCCACCCCGCCGACGCCCTGGAGGACCCGCAGTGACCACGATGACGCCCGACGAGGTCCGGCAGGCCCTCCAGGAGAACCGCAGCGCCCCCAACGGGTCCGCCCGCAACGCCCACGCCGAGGCCCTGGCCGGCGCGGCCGAGGCCACCGGCGACAAGGCGCTGTTCCGCGAGGCGCTGGACAACCTGATCACCTCCTACCTGCACAGCGCCGAGTCCTCGAAGATGCTCGTCCCCTTCGCCCGGCTGCTCCAGGAGTACGACCAGGACCCCGGCTCCTTCGGCCGGTGGGACGTCCACACGCTGTTCTGGCAGTTCAAGTGGATCGGGACGGCCATCGGCGACTCCCCCGAAATCCCCCTGGACTCCGCCCGCGGCTGGCTGGAGGAGATGGAGCGCCGCTACCGGCTCGCCGGCTACAGCGAGCGCCCCGTCCGCGAGGCCGAGATGTGGCTCGCCGACGCCACCGGAGACGACGAGCGCGCCGACCGGGCGATGCGCGCCTGGCTCGCCGCCGAGCGGGACGCCATGAGCGACTGCCACGCCTGCGAGCTCAACAGCCAGGGCCAGTACGCCGCCCTGCGCGGCGACGACGCCCGCGCCCTGGAGCTGTGGCAGCCGGTGCTCACGGGCGGCCTGACCTGCGCGGAGGAGCCGCACCGGGTGCTGGCCGCCTCCCTGCTGCCGCTGCTGCGGCTCGGCCGCCTCGACGAGGCCCGCCGCAACCACATCCGCGGCTACCGGCTGGCGCGCGGCAACGAGAGCCTCCTGCCGTCGGTCGGCCGGCACATCGAGTTCTGCGCCCTCAGCGGCAACGAGTCCCGCGGCCTGGAGATCCTGGCCGAGCACGCCGGACACCTGGGCGCCCTCGCCAACGCCGACGACCAGCTCGACTTCCACGGCGGCGTGCTCGTTCTGCTGCGCCGGCTGGAGGAACTGGGACACGGCAGCAGCCCGGCCGTCCCCTACGCGGACGGCCCCCGCACAGTCTCCGCCCTGTACGCGCACCTCCACGCGAGTGCCCTCGACATCGCCCGCCGCTTCGACGCCCGCAACCGCAGCCCCCGCACCTCGGAGCGCTTCCTGGCCCGGGTCGGCCGGCAGCCGCTCGTGGGCGTACTGCCGCTGGGCGTCCGCAGCGCGCCGCTCCCGCAGACCGAAGTCGAGCCCCCGTCCGCGGTGCCGTCCCGGCGGGCCGCCGAAGCGGCGGACGCGGCCGCACCGGCGGAGGGCTTCGCCGAGCTGGTGGAGCGGGCGCGCACGGCACGCGACCAGGGCCACCCCGCAGCGGACGCGCTCTGGGCCGAGGCCGCTGCGCGGGCCGCGGCGCTGCCCGAAAGCGCCGTGGACCCGCTGACCGCAGCCGACCTTGCCGACAGCCGCGCACTCGCCGCCGCCCGCGCGGGCGCCCCGGAGGCGGCGGACCTGCTCGCGGCGGCCCGCGACGGCTACCGGACCCTCGGACAGGCGCAGCGCGCGGCACTGGCGGAACTGCGGCTGGCCAGCGCTGCCGCGCAGGACGGGGCTGCCCCCGAGCGGATCCGCGCCCTGCTCGCGGCGGGGGCCGAGGCCGCCGAGGCGCTGGAGGCCGGCGAGCCGCTGCGCGGCCGCCGGATCGCCCTGGCGGAACTGGCCGCACTCCGGCTGGAGCCCTACCTTCGGTCCCTGGAGTCCCACGGCGGTGACGGCCCGCCGGAGGACCACGGGCACGGCGCCGAGGTTGCCGCGGAGCAGGCCGCCCGGCTCACGGCCTTCGCCGCCGCCCACCGCGGGTCGCTGCCCGACCTCGCCGCGGAGGCGGAGGAGATGCTGGGCCGCATCGCCCTGTCGCAGGGAGATCCCGAGGGCGCCGCACCGCTGCTCGACGCGGCCGCCGCGCGGGCGGCGGCCGCGGGCCGCCCCTGGCTGGCAGTCGACCCGCTCACGCTGCTCGCCGGTGTGCTGATGGCGCTGGGCCGCCCGGAGGAGGCCGAGCAGGCGGCGCGTACCGGCCTGGAGCACGCGGCGGAGGTGACCGACGCCGAAGCACAGGGCGCGGTCCGCCTCACGCTCGCGGACATCCTGCTGCGCAGGGGCGACGCGGCCTCGGAGGCGGCGGAGCACGCACTGGCTGCGGCGCACTGGTTCGACCAGGCCGGACTGGTCTCCGGCGGTGGGGCGCAGGCCCGGTTCACCCTGGCCCGGGCCCACGCGGTGCAGGGGCACCACGTCGATGCGGCGGAGGTCCTGCGGTCGGCGCTCCCCGACCTCCTGGAGCACGGGGAAGGGCAGGCGGTGGGGGCCCGCGAGTTCCTGGGCGACCTGCTGGCGGAACTGAACGAGCCGCAGGAGGCAGCGGAGCAGTACCTCCTCGCGGCGGAAACGGCCGAGCACTGGGAGGACCAGCGGCCCCACGCACACCTGGCGCACTCTGCCGCCGACCAGCTGGCCCGGACGGGCCTGCCGGAGGAGGCGGCGGCCGCCTGGGAACGCGCCCTGGAGCTGTACCGGCGAGCGGGCGGCGAGCCTGTCTCGGAGGCGCGGATCCTGCGGTCGCTGGCCTGGCAGGCCCTGCGGGAGGAGGTCACCGCTCCCGCGGCGGCGCACGCCCGGTCCCGGATGGACCAGGCCGCCGACGTGCTGCACGCGGCGCTGGCCGGCGCGCCGGAGGACCCCCACCTGCTGGCCGAGCTGGCCCAGACCTGGTACCAGCTGGCCCAGCTGGCCGACCGACAGGTGGTCAGGTCCGAGGAGTTGACCGAGGAGTACGGCGCCGACGGCGAGGAGGACGGCAGCGGCGGGCCGCGGCCGGCCGGCCTCCTGGACGCGCAGGAGACCGAGGCACTCAGGCGCGAGGAAGTCGACCTGTGCCGGCGCGCTGCCGCGGTCTACCGGCAGCTGGGGCCGGACCACCTCGCCGACCGCCTGCAGTGCGAGCAGTACGCCGCCTGGACCGAGCAGGAGCTCGGCCGGGAGGAGGCGGGCGCGGCGCGGATCGCCGCGCTCGTCGAGGAGTTCAAGGCCCTTCCCGAGGGGCTCGTCGGCGACCTCCTGGAGCGCGCGGAGTACACGCTCGCCCAGCTGTCCCAGGGCTGACCCGGTCCCCGCCGTCCTGCCGGCGGGGACCTCAGCGGGCCAGCTGGGCCAGGCCCTCCGTGGCGATCTCCTCGAAGACGCGCTCGTCCGAGGCGAAGTCGGAGTCGGGGATCGGCGCGTGGATCACCAGCTCCGTGAACCCGAGCTCCTGGTGGCGGCCCGCGAAGTCGACGAAGGCGTCCACGGACCGCAGCAGGGTGTTGCGCTCCGGCGTGAAGCCGGTCAGCAGGATCCGCTCGATCGAGGAGGTGTCCCGGCCGGCCTCGGCAAGCGCCTTGTCGAGGCGGCTCGACTGGCCCCGCAGTGCCTCCAGCGACTGCTCGGGGGTGCCGTCCTCGTACAGCTTCGGGTCGCCGGTGGTCACCCAGGCCTGGCCGTGGGCGGCGGCGAGCTTCAGACCGCGGGGGCCGGTCGCGGCGACCGCGAACGGAAGACGGGGCCGCTGCACGCAGCCGGGGATGTTGCGCGCCTCGTCGGCGGAGTAGTACGCGCCCCGCGCGCTCACTGCCGGTTCCGTCAGCAGCCGGTCCAGCAGGGAAAGGAACTCGGCGAAACGGTCCGCGCGCTCTCGCGGAGTCCACAGGCCCTGCCCCAGCACGGTCGCGTCGAACCCGCTGGTCCCCGCCCCGATGCCGAGCGTCACCCGCCCGCCGGAGATGTCGTCCAGCGTCATGAGCTCCTTGGCAAGGGTCACCGGATGCCGGAAGTTCGGCGACGTCACGAGCGTACCCAAGCGCATACTCCGCGTTACTGACGCTGCCGCCGTCAGCGTCGGGATCGCCCCGAACCACGGACCGTCCCGGAACGACCGCCACGACAGGTGGTCGTACGTGTACGCGGCGTGGAAGCCGAGGTCTTCGGCCCGCCGCCAGATCTTCTGCCCTTCGGCCCATCGGTGGATGGGGAGGATCACCGTGCTCAGACGCATGACCTCGACGATACGCGGGCCTCCCGCTGTCACGGATATGCCGACGGAGCAGATTCGGGAAGCCACACTGACGTCGCGATGCGGGCCGCTACCGTGGCGTCATGGGCACGCTGGACAGGGTCGAGCTTGAGGCCATGATCGAAGAGGCGACTGTCGACGCCTACACCGAGGACGAGCAGCTGACCGGTCCGTTCACCATGCTTGAGGAGTACCTCGACCTGCCCTTCACTGGCGCGGTTCTCGGCGTCGAGGTGACGGTGCACGGTGTCGACCTCACGCCGGACGGGAGGATTGTCGCGTTGTGCTCTCACGGTCGCGTCCGGCAGTCGATCGGGATCCTGGATCTGCAGTTGCCCAGCCCGGCGCCCGAGGGGGCGAATGGGGTCTCCCCTGCTCGAGCGGAGCCGAGAGCTCGGGGAAGGATCGAGGCGTACCGTCACTGGGCCGGTTGAGGCCGGACCCCTCCCACTTCACGCGGAACCGGCTCGTACGAAAGGGCTGAACGTGGCTGAGGCCGCACAGGGCGCGCATCAGGGCACCCATGAACCGTCATTGGCTGATCTCATCGAGCGCAGCGCCGAATTGAAGGGGCGGCTGGTCACCTTCGCGCAGAGTGCCCGCTTCGACCGGTGGTTGACACCCCTCCTGCTGGAGGCCGCTGGACCTGAAAGGCAGTTGGACGAGGGTGAGGCGATCCGGATCACCGACCACTTCATCCTGCGGTACCGCCTGCCGGACGGGTCGACCGTGGTGGACCGGTTCGTCACCGGCCGGAAGGACTTGACCGCGGCCGACCGGGAGATGCTGCTCGGCTGGCGTGACCCGGTCGAGGGCGTCTTCGAGATCCGGCGCAAGGACGGCGATGCCGTCACCCTGCTGAACCTTGTCGACGACCTGGAGTACCGCACCTACTCGAACGTCGGGCGGGCGGCGTTCCGCGGAGTGTCCAAGGGGGGATTCCTCCACACCTGCCTGGTACCCGTCCACTCGGTCGGCGGGGCGTGGTTGGTGTCCGGGGCGATGACGAGCTACCCCAGGTCCAGCGCCACCGAGATCGCCCAAGCAGCCCTGCAACTGGCCACGCACCACCCCGAACTGGTCTTCCGCAACGCCGAGAAGATCGAGCAGGGCTGGCAGCGGATGCGGGAGGACCGGGCAGCGTTCGTCGAGTTCTGCGGTGGCGACGAACTGGTCCTTCCGCCTGCCGAAGCCGAGGACCTCCTCAACGCCTACTACCGCCACCGCCAAGAGGCAGCCGTCGCCGCACAGCCCGGTCGTGCCCGCCGCAAGCGGCCCCCCAGCTTCGACCTGCCCTTCTTCGAGCTGCCGTCAGAACTGGCGGACTCGGACACCGTCGGCGTCATCTACGACCAGGTCGACGGGCTCAACTTCTACGCCGACTACGGGATGCTGCGGGACCTCTTCGCGGACCCCGCCCTCACGGGCCGCAGACAGCACCAGGACCTGCTGCGCACGTACCTGCGCGAGGAGTCGATCACGCCACTGCCGATCCGCCGGCTGGCCGCCGCTCACCCGGAGACGGCGGACGCCGTTTTCCGGAAACTGCTGAGGAAGCCCGGATTCACCTGGAGCGAGCACGGTGACGCGCTGCTGCGCCGGCGCAAGCCCTGGTACTACGAGAGCGACTCGCGCCCCGGGGTATCCGTGATCGGCGACCGTCTACGCGAGCTGCTCGGTGCGGGGCGGCGCTGAGCTCGTAGGTGGAGAAGCCTGACAGACAGCGCGCATACCGCAGTATGCTGGCTCCATGGCTGACACGACCCGCATCACGGTCACTCTGCCCACCGAGCAGGTGGCGGAGCTGAAGAGGCTCACGGACAACGTCTCCGGCTACGTCGCGGAGGCCGTCGCCCGCCAGATCAGACACCAGCTGCTCGGCGAGGAGCTGCGCCGCTACGAGGAGGAGCACGGCGCGTTCACCGACGAGGAGCTGGCCGCGGCCCAGGCCAGGATCTTCGGCACGGCCGAGCACGAGGAGCCGGCGAGCGCCGCGTGAACCACCGCATCGAGACCGTCGTACTGGACTCCCAAGGACTGTCCGCCTGGATCTCACAGGACCGGGCCGTGCTCGCGATGATCCGATCCTTCCACTCGATGGCTGCCGATCTCGTGGTCTGCGCCAACACCATCGTGGAGGTCATGCACGCCCGGGTGAACACCGCCCGACTGAACTGGGTGCTCTCCCAGGTCAAGGTGGAAGCGGTGACCGAGCAGGCGGCCAGAACCGCTGCCGGCCTGCTGAAAGAGGCCGGCTTGCACGGCCACAAGTATGCGATCGATGCCACCGTCGCCGAGCTCGCGCTCCGCCAGCCAGGCCCGGTGGCCATGCTCACGTCGGACGTCGACGACATGGCCAGGCTGTGCGGCAACCGCGTCCGACTCATCGCGATCTGATCCGCTTCGGGCACGGCCAAGACGCCCCTGACGTATGTTTCCCAGGTCAGGCTGCGATGGGTGAACGAGGCTT
Source organism: Streptomyces globosus (assembly GCF_003325375.1). Classification (GTDB taxonomy): domain Bacteria; phylum Actinomycetota; class Actinomycetes; order Streptomycetales; family Streptomycetaceae; genus Streptomyces; species Streptomyces globosus_A. The sequence goes on from NZ_CP030862.1 coordinate 6,789,112, forward strand.
GACTGAGGTGACGAGCGTGCCCAGGCGCATGTTCTGCGTGGCTGCTGCTGCCGCCGTCAGCGTCGGGATCGCCCCGAACCACGGCCCGTCCCGGAACGACCGCCACGACAGGTGGTCGTAGCTGTACGCGGCGTGGAAGCCGAGCTTCTCGGCCCGCCGCCACTTGGCGCGGCCTCCCTCGTGCCAGCGGTCGATCGGAAGGAGCGGAGCGATGACGGGTGCACTGCCGACGGCGTGGCACCCGTCAGTGAAGGGCGCTGCCGAGCGGTGTTCAGCGCAGGACGGTGACGGGTGCCGCGCTGCCTCCGTCCGCGTGAACGAGGGCGTACCCGCCGGATTGAAGGATCCACAGGTCGGTGGGGAACCGGGTGTCGGTCTCCCGCGTCGCGACCTCGTGGGTCCGCAAGCCAGTACGGGAGGAGACGGCCGTCAGCTTGCTGCCGCCGATCGCCCAGATCTCGTCCTCATGGCGGATCACCCCCTCGACCTCGGCGTCGGTGTCGACGCTCCAGAGCCGGGTGCCGCTGGTCAGGGAGAACCCGGCTATCCGGCCCCGTGTCGACTGGTATCCCGGCTTGTTGCCGCTGGATACCCACCGCCGGTCATCCGATCGCACCTCGGCAGCCACCAAGGTGTCGCCGACCACGGCGGCTGACCGGACCGGGCGGGCCTCCAGCACATCGAGGTACGCGCTGGAGTATCCGGGCAGGATCCGGATCTCCCCCGTCGGCCCGTCGGTCGGCAACGTGGTGCGGACGTCTCCTCGCTCGTCGTAACCAAGTACTGCGCGGGTACCGCGGAGGTCGCTCTCGTGTACCCAGAGAGTCAGGGGGGCAGCTGAGAGGACCATCAGGAACCGCGGGGCGCCGACAGCAGGCACCTGGCCGCGGCTGAGTCGTCGGCCGTCGCGACCCGCGTACGTAGCCAGTGCGGGAGCGGCGCGCTCACCGCACTCGTCAACGGTGACCACGGTGCGGCCGTCGCTGTCGGAAAGAAGGGGTGAACAGCCTTCCTCGGTCGCGGCCCGCCACCGGTCCGTTCCGTCGGACAGCCCGATGGCTCGCCACCCCCGGGCCTCGGGCAGCACCACGGTCTCACCGGTGACAGCGATCAGGTCGGGCACCTGGTCTGCCAGGACACGGTCCACCGATGCCATGGCGGAGCGCCAGATCTCCCGCCCCGTGCCCAGGTCCAGGGCGATCGCGGCCGAACAGGACTTGCCGTCCGTGGTGTGTCCGAGGACACCGATGCCCCCTGACGTCCGACGGCTCAGTGTGCAGATCCTCTCCCGGCCGGGAGGGCTCCAACTCCACGCGATACCACCGTCGTCGGCTTGGAACGCGGTCGCCGTGTCTTCCCGTACCCGGACGACGACGCCGTCGTCGTCGTACCAACTGCCCACAGCCGACACACCGGCCTGGGTGTCATGGGGGGCCGACCACACGGGCCGTACGGACTCTCCCGATGAGAGGACGGCCGTCGGCGCGACGAGGGCGGCCGCGACGAGAGTGCCGGTCCAGGCCCAGAGGCAATGGGTCCGAACGGCGCGGAGAGACGGCCACCAGGTGATCCACAGGCCGAGTGCACCTCCGATGGTGTACGCCACCTCGCTACCGTCACCGAGGCCCAGCAACCACAGCACGCCCCCGGTCAGAATCGCTCCTGCCGCCGCCCCGCCCGGCAGGGCGATGAGGGCTGCGACCGGTCCGGCCACCGGCCAAGGGCTTATCGCCCCCGAAGGGCGGACGACGTTGCGTGTGCGTGCCACAGGCTCCCCTCCTGCCGGCGGACGGAGAGCGGCCCGAAGTGCTCTCCGCCCGCTGCCATGATCCGTCTCACGTGCCGGGCGGGGTAGGTCCGATCACGGCCGTTACGACGGCCCCGGGCTGCCGGTGTCCGGCAAACGGTGGTCTCAGGAACGGCGTGCCGGGATCGCGTGCCGGTGCGCACGCCCGGGTGAACACGGCACGACTGAACTGGGTGCTCTCCCAGGTCAAGGTCGAAGCGGTGACCGAGCAGGCGGCCAGAGCGCCGCCGGGCTGCTGAAGGAGACCGGTCTCCACGGCCACAAGTACGCGATCGATGCCACCGTCGCCGAGCCGGCGCTCCGCAGCCGGGCCCGGTGGCCGTACTCACGTCCGACGTCGACGACACGGCCAAGCTGTGTGGCAACCGCGTCCGACTTATCGCGATCTGATCGTCCTCGCGCGGGACCATAATGCCTCCGACGTACGTTTTCCCTGGTCAGGCCGCGATAGGCGAACGAGGCCTGACTGAGGTGACGAGCGTGCCCAACCGGAGCCGCTCAGTGGCCGCTGCCACTGCCGTGAGGGTGGGAATCGCGCCAAACCAGGGAAGGCCGCGGAACGACCGCCAGGACAGGGGGTCGTAGCTGTAGGCGGTGTGGAAGCCCGGTTCTTCGGCGCGCCGCCACTGGTCGCGGCCGCCTTCGTGCCACGGACGTACGGGCAGGATCACCGTGCTCAGACGCAGACTCATGCGATCGAGTGCAGGGCCGGGTGACGTTTCATGTGAAACCGAGCAGGCCGCTGTTTCACGTGAAACATCGCCACCGCGGCCGCTCCGTCAGCGGATCGGGACCTGTCACCGCAGGTGCATGGGCGAAGATGGACCCGTGACCTCGGCTCCCCAGCGCCCGGAAGGGCCCACCCCGACCCCACGGCTCATCGCCACCGACCTCGACGGCACCCTGCTGCGCGACGACAAGTCCGTCTCGCTGCGGACCGTGGCCGCTCTCGCCGCCGCCGAGGAGGCCGGGATCGAGGTCTTCTTCGTCACCGGGCGCCCTGCCCGCTGGATGGACGTGGTCAGCGACCACGTCCACGGGCACGGCCTCGCGATCTGCGCGAACGGCGCCGCTGTCGTCGACCTCCACGCGGGACGCAGCTTCGTCGAGGTGCGGGCCCTGCCCCGGGCCACCGCCCTCACAGTGGTGCAGACGCTGCGCGCCGTCGCCCCCGGTGCGTCGTTCGCGGTCGAGATGACCACCGGCATCAACTACGAGCCCCTGTACCCGCCCTTCTTCCAGGATCCGGGTGCCAACGTCGCGACCGCGGAGAAGCTGCTCGACGAGGAGGGGGAGACCGCCGCCCCCGTGCTGAAGCTTCTGGCCCACCACGCCGAGCTGGCCCCGGACGAGTTCCTTGAGCTGGCCCGGACGGCTGCGGGCGGCCACGCCTCGATCACCCGGTCCAGCCCGACAGCCCTGCTGGAGATCAGCGGCCTGGGCGTGTCCAAGGCCAGCACCCTGGAGCTGTGCTGCGCCGAGCGGGGGATCTCGCCGTCCGAGGTGGTCGCCTTCGGCGACATGCCGAACGACGTGGAGATGCTCCGCTGGGCAGGCACTTCTTACGCGATGGGCAATGCACACCCCGATGTCATCGCGGCCGCTTCGGGCCGGACGGTCGCCAACAACGAGGACGGGGTCGCGGTCGTCATCGAGCGCATCCTCGCCGACCTCGCCACACAGCGGGGCTGACGCCGGCGGCACCTCCGGGCCGGCCGATCAGCGGGAGAGGCCGGCCAGCAGGCCGTCGGCCGCCTTCTCCCGCTCCAGCAGCCGGCGCAGGGGGCCGTCCACGGAGGCGAGTTCGGCGTACGGGCCGCGCTGAACGACCGCTCCACCGTCCAGGACGAGCACCTCGTCCACGGCCTCCAGGCCGGCCAGCCGGTGCGTGATCAGCAGGGTGGTCCGCCCCTCTGTCGCCGCCAGCAGGTCGGCCGTCAGCGCGTCGGCGGTCGCCAGGTCGAGGTGCTCGGCGGGCTCGTCCAGGACCAGGACCGGGAAGTCCGCAAGCAGCGCACGGGCCAGGGCCAGACGCTGCCGCTGTCCGCCCGAGATCCGCTCTCCGTGCTCGCCCACCAGGGTGTCGAGGCCGTCGGGAAGCCCCTCGGCCCAGTCCAGCATCCGGGCCCCGGCCAGAGCCCGGCGCAGGTCCTCCTCGCTCGCCGCGGGGCGGGCCAGGCGCAGGTTCTCCCGTACGGAGCTGTCGAAGATGTGGGCGTCCTGGGCACACAGGCCGACCAGGCGGCGGATGTCGTCGCCGCCGAGGGTGCGGGCGTCCGTCCCGGCGAGGGTGTAGGAACCTGCGGCCGGGTCGAGGAAGCGGAGGAGGACGTGGGCGAGCGTGGTCTTGCCGGCTCCGGAGGCGCCGACGACGGCCGTGCGCCGTCCGGCCTCCAGGACCAGGTCCAGTCCGTGCAAGGCATCGTGCTCCTGGCCCGGGTGCCGTGCGGTGAGGCCCGTGAGGCGGAGCGGGAAGGGCGAGGCGGGGGCCTCCGCCGGGCGCTCCGGTTCGGCGACCGGCTCGGGGGCGTCGAGGACCTCGTGCAGCCGCTCGGCGCTGCGGAGCACCCGCTGCCGGGACTGCACCGCCTGCGGCAGCCCGGCAACGGCCTCGAAGGCGGCCAGCGGGGTCAGGACCGCCACGGCCATGGCGACACCGGAGAGCCTGCCGTCCTGGACGGCTCCGGCGGCGAACGCCGCGGCCGCGGCGACCGTCAGCCCGCACACGAGCGCGGAAAGGCCGCTGCCGAGGCCGGTGGCGGCCGCCCCGCGGGCGGCGATGGCCGTCAGGGTCCTGTCGCTGGCCGCGACCGCGTCCTTGCGGCGGCCCAGGGCACCCGCGACGGCCAGCTCCGCGGTCCCGGTCAGCAGGTCGGCGGTCCGGGTGGCGAGCTCGCCGCGGGCGGGGGCCAGCCGGCGCTCGGCGCGACGGGCACAGGCGCCGCTGACCAGCGGCACCCCGATGCCGGCGGCGAGGAGCCCGGCAGCGAGGGCTGCGCCGGCCTCGGGCAGCAGCCAGACGGCGAAAGCGACCGACCCGCTCCCGACGAGGACGGCGGTGCCGACCGGGAGCATCCAGCGCAGCCAGTAGTCCTGGAGGGCGTCCGCGTCGGCGACGAGCCGCGCCAGCAGGTCGCCGCGCCGCTGCCCGCGCAGCCCGGCGGGGGCGATGCGCTCCAGCCGCCGGAAGACCGACACGCGCAGGTCGGCCAGCATGCGCAGGACGGCGTCGTGGGAGACGAGCCGTTCCGCGTACCGGAACACGGCGCGGCCCATACCGAAGGCGCGCGTGGCCGTGACGGCCATCATCAGGTAGAGCACGGGCGGCTGCTCGGAGGCACGGGAGATCAGCCAGCCGGAGACCGCCATCAGTCCGACGCTGCATCCGACGGCCAGTGCGCCGAGCAGCAGTCCGAGCCTGAACCGCCCCTGCCAGGCACGGGCGGCGGCCCTGACCCGGCGCAGGTGGCCTGCCCCTGCGGCGCCGACCGCTGCGGCCGCCGTCGGCTGGTCCGCCGGCTCTGCCGCGCCGGACACTGCGGCACCCCGGAAGCCGCCGTCGCCGGCGGCCCGGGCCGGGGGACCGGCGGCAGCGTCGGGGGCGGGGTCCGAGGGCGCGGCCCCGATCTCGACGACCCGGTCCGCGAGGGCGAGCAGCGCCGGCCGGTGCACGACCAGCAGGACGGTCCGGCCGGCAGCGAGGCGCCGTACCGCCTCCACGACGGCGGCCTCGGTCTCCCCGTCGAGCGCGGCGGTCGGCTCGTCGAGCAGGAGCACCGGCCGGTCGGCGAGGAAGGCGCGGGCCAGCGCGATCCGCTGGCGCTGGCCGGCCGAGAGCCCTGCCCCGCCCTCGCCGAGCACCGTTTCGGCACCCTGCGGCAGAGCAGCGACGAACTCCCCGGCTCCGGCGTCCTCCAGAGCCCGGGCCACGGCCCCGTCGGAGGCGTCGGGCCGGGCGAGGCGCACGTTCTCCGCGACCGTTCCCGCGAAGAGGTGCGGCCGCTGGGGCACCCAGGCGACGTGCCGGCGCCACTGCTCCGGATCGAGGGCGGACAGGTCGGCGCCGCCGACCCGCACCCGGCCCGCGCTCGGCGCGGTGAATCCCAGCAGCACCTGCAGCAGGGTGGACTTGCCGGCGCCGCTCGGGCCGGTGAGGGCGACGCACTCGCCGGGCCCGACGGTGAGGGAGACCGCAGAGGGCGAGTCCGTGCCCCGCCCGGGATACCGAACGGACACCCCGTCGACGTCGAGGGAGAATCCGGCCGGACCGGGTCCGGGGAGGGCGGCCGACACGGCCGGCACCGGCCGGGGCGCCGGCGTTTCGAGCACCTCGAAGACCTCCTCCGCAGCGGCCAGCCCCTCCGCGGCCGCGTGGTACTGGGCACCGACCTGGCGCAGCGGCAGGTATGCCTCCGGCGCCAGGATCAGCACCACGAGCCCGGTGTAGAGGTCGAGCTCGCCGTGGACGAGCCGCATGCCGATGGTCACGGCGACGAGCGCCACGGAGAGGGTGGCCAGCAGTTCCAGCGCGAAGGACGACAGGAACGCGATCCGCAGGGTCCGCAGGGTGGCCCGGCGGTAGTCGCCGGTGATCCGGCGGATCGACTCGGCCTGCGCCTTGGCCCGGCCGAAGACCTTGAGCGTCGGCAGGCCGGCCACGACATCGAGGAAGTGCCCCGACAGTCTGGACAGCAGCTGCCACTGCCGGTTCATCCGGGACTGCGTGGCCAGCCCGATCAGCACCATGAACAGCGGGATGAGGGGCAGGGTGACCACGATGATCGCCGCAGAGACCCAGTCCTCGGTGACGATGCGGGCGAGGACGGCGGCCGGGACAGCCACCGCCAGGCCGAGCTGCGGCAGGTAGCGGGCGAAGTAGTCGTCGAGGGCGTCCACGCCCCGGGTGGCCAGCGCCACCAGGGAGCCGGTCCGCTGCCCGCTCAGCCACCCGGGCCCCAGGTCGGCGGCCCGGTCCAGGAGCTGTCCGCGCAGGTGCGACTTGACGGCGGCCGAGGCCCGGTGGGCAGCCAGCTCCGTGAGCCAGGCAAGCAGGCCGCGCCCCAGGGCCACGGCGGCCAGGAGCAGCAGCGGCGTCTGCAGGTCCCGGCCGTCGAGGCCCTTCTCGAAGGCGCCCACGACGATCTCGGCGATCAGCATCGCCTGGGCGATGACCAGCCCCGCCCCGGCGCACCCGAGGACCACAACGGCCCCCAGGAAGAGGCGGGTGGACCGGGCGTACCGGAGCAGGCGCGGGTCGATCGGTTTCACGTGAAACATCCCTCAGGAGACGGATGGCCGGGCGGGGCGGCAGGCGCCCCACCCGGATCGGGCTCAGTGCGCGTCGGCGATGTGCTGCGTGCCGATCCGCTTGCGGAACACCCAGTAGGTCCATCCCTGGTAGAGCAGGACGACGGGGGTGGCCACCGCCGCACACCAGGTCATGATCTTGAGCGTGTAGGGGCTGGACGCCGCGTTGGTGACCGTGAGGCTCCAGGCGTCGTCCAGCGAGGACGGCATCACGTTCGGGAAGAGCGTCAGGAAGAGCATCGCGACGGCCGCCGCGATGGTGACGCCGGACAGGGCGAACGACCAGCCCTCCCGCCCCGCGATGTTGGCACCGAGCGCCCCGGCCAGAGCTGCCACGGCGACGGCCAGGGCGACCAGGCTGGTGCCGTCGCCGTGCGCGGCCTGCGTCCAGCCGAGGAAGCCGACGGCCGCCGCCGCGGTGGCGACGCCCAGGCGGGTCGCCAGTGCGCGCGCCCGGTCCCGGATGCCGCCCACGGTCTTGAGCGCGGCGAAGACGGCTCCGTGGAAGGTGAACAGGGCCAGGGTGACGAGGCCGCCGAGCACGGAGTATGCGTTGAACAGGTCGAGGATGCCGCCGACGTACTCCTTGTTTTGGTCGATCTCCACGCCGCGCACGATGTTGGCGAACACCACGCCCCACAGGAACGCGGGGAGCAGGGAGGTCCAGAAGATCGCGTGCTCCCAGTTGGCCTGCCACCGCTCCTCGGTCCGCTTGTGCCGGTACTCGAAGGCGACACCCCGGATGATCAGGCATACCAGGATGGCGAGGAGCGGCAGGTAGAAGCCGGAGAACAGGGTGGCGTACCAGTCGGGGAAGGCTGCGAACGTCGCGCCGCCCGCGGTGAGCAGCCAGACCTCGTTGCCGTCCCACACGGGCCCGATCGTGTTGATCAGGACCCTCTTCTCGGTGCGGCCGCGGGCCAGGAGCTTGGTCAGGACGCCGATGCCGAAGTCGAAGCCCTCAAGGAAGAAGTAGCCGGTCCACAGGACGGCGATGAGCACGAACCAGACGTCGTGGAGTTGCATGGCGGGATCCCCTCAGCCTCAGTACGAGAAGGCCATCGGCCGGTCGGAGGTGCCGTCCCCGCCGATCCGGGTGGGCGGGTTGAGGTCGGCCTCTGTGAGCTCGGGCGGGCCGGCCTTGACGTACTTGACCAGGAGCTTGACCTCGATGACGGCGAGTACGGCGTAGAGGGCGGTGAAGATCGCCATCGAGGTGAGCACCTCGGCCTGGGACACGCCCGGCGAGACCGCGTCCCGGGTGCGCAGCACCCCGTAGACGACCCACGGCTGGCGGCCCATCTCGGTGAAGATCCAGCCCCAGGAACTGGCGATCAGCGGGAAGCCGAGCGTCCAGACCCCGGCGAGCCAGTACAGGCGGGTCAGCCGGGCGCCGAGGGGCGTGCGGAAGAGGACCAGGTGCGGCCGTTCGTCCTCGCCGGTCCGCAGGGCGGCCGGCAGCAGGAACTTCCGCCGGGTCAGCCAGAGGCCGACCGCGCCGATGGCGAAGGAGGCCATGCCGAAGCCGATCATCCAGCGGAAGCCCCAGTAGGCGACCGGGATGTTCGGCCGGTAGTCGCCGGGGCCGTACTTCTCCTGCTCGGCCTTGTTGACGTCGTTGATGCCGGGGACGAAGGAGTCGAAGCGGCTGTCGGCGAGGAAGGAGAGGAGGCCGGGCACCTCGATGGCGACCTTGTTGTGGCCCTTGTCCACGTCCCCGTAGGCGAAGACCGAGAAGGGGGCCCGCTCCTCGCCGTCCCACAGGGCCTCGGCGGCGGCCATCTTCATGGGCTGCTGCTTGAACATGACCTTGGCCAGCACGTCGCCGCTCACGGCGACGAGCGCGCCGCCGATGACGACGGCCACCAGACCGAGCCGCAGCGAGGTGCGCATCACCGGGATGTGCTTGCCGCGCATCAGGTGGAAGGCGGCGATGCCGACCATGAAGGCGCCGCCGGTCAGGACCGCCGCGGTGAGGGTGTGGAAGACCTGGGCGAGGGTGGTGTTCTGCGTCAGGACCAGCCAGAAGTCGGTCAGCTCGGCGCGTCCGCTCTCCGGGTTGATGCGGTAGCCGACCGGGTGCTGCATCCAGGAGTTCGCCGCGAGGATGAAGTAGGCGGAGAGCACCGTGCCGATCGAGACCATCCAGATGCAGGCGAGGTGGATCTTCTTGGGCAGCTTGTCCCAGCCGAAGATCCACAGGCCTATGAAGGTCGACTCGAAGAAGAAGGCTATGAGGGCCTCGAAGGCCAGCGGGGCGCCGAAGACGTCGCCGACGAACCGCGAGTAGTCGGACCAGTTCATGCCGAACTGGAACTCCTGCACGATGCCGGTGACGACGCCCATCGCGATATTGATCAGGAAGAGCTTGCCCCAGAACTTCGTGGCTTTGAGGTACTTCTCCTTCTCGGTCCGCACCCAGGCCGTCTGGAGGACCGCGACCAGCGCGGCGAGGGAGATCGTGAGGGGGACGAAGAGGAAGTGGTAGACGGTCGTGATGCCGAACTGCCAGCGCGCCAGTGTCTCCGGCGCCAAAGCTACGTCCACGTCGTCATCTCCTTCAGGTCGCCGTGGATGGCCGCTTCCGACCCGTCCGCTTCCGCCGATACCGGGAGGAAGCAGGCGAGCTTGTGAACGCGTTCACATTCACAAGCATTATGGCTCATCCCTTTCGGCGACTTTCAGCCGGGGTCCCCCTGGCGGATGGATTCAACAGATTGTTGAATAACGCGCATGAAGATTCGCATCTCCTGGCCCGCCGGCCACCTCACCGCAACCCTCGAGGAGACCCCGACCAGCAAGGCGCTGGTCGAGGCGCTCCCGATATCCGCCTCGGCCCACACCTGGGGCGAGGAGGTCTACTTCGACACCGGCGTCAGCGTCGCGCTGGAATCCGGCGCACGGCAGGTCGTCGAGCCGGGCACCGTCGCGTTCTGGACCGAAGGGGATGCCCTCGCGCTCCCCTACGGCCCCACGCCCATCTCGCGCAGCGGCGAGTGCCGCCTTGCGAGCCCCTGCAACGTGCTGGGCTCCTTCGACGGCGACCCGCGCCTGCTGGCCACCCTCCGCGCCGGCGACCCCGTCCGGGTGGAGCTCGCATAGGGCGGAAGCCTCCGCCCTGCGGCGCGTGCATCGGCCCTCCGGGCGGCGCCGCACCCCGAGCGCTCCGCCCGCGGGCGCTACATCTGCTTGAAGAAGGCCTCCGCCGTGTGCAGGAAGAGGTCGTTCGCCTCGGGCTCGCCGATCGTGACCCGCAGGCCCTCGCCCACGAAGGGCCGGACCACCACACCGGCCTTCTCGCAGGCCGCCGCGAAGTCGGCGGTACGCTCGCCCAGCCGCATCCACACGAAGTTCGCCTGCGTGTCCGGCACCGTCCAGCCCTGGCCGAGCAGCGCCGCGTGAACGCGGTCCCGCTCGCACACCAGCGCACCGACCCGGCCCATCAGCTCGTCCTCGGCACGCAGCGAGGCGACCGCCGCGTCCTGGGCCAGCTGGCTGACGCCGAACGGCACCGCCGTCTTGCGCAGCGCCGCGGCCACCCGCTCGTGCGCCACCGCGAAGCCGACGCGCAGGCCGGCCAGGCCGTACGCCTTGGAGAACGTGCGCAGCACGCACACGTTGGGGCGGTCGCGGTAGAGCTCGATGCCGTCGGGCACCTCGGTGTCGCGGACGAACTCGCGGTACGCCTCGTCGAGGACCACCAGGATGTCCGAGGGCACCCGGTCCAGGAAGCGCTCCAGCTCGGCGCGGCGCACCGCCGTGCCGGTGGGGTTGTTCGGGTTGCAGACGAAGATCAGGCGGGTCCGCTCCGTGATCGCCTCGTACATCGCGTCGAGGTCGTGCACGTCCCCGTCGGTCAGGGGCACCTGCACGGACGTCGCGCCCGAGATCTGCGTGATGATCGGGTAGGCCTCGAAGGACCGCCAGGCGTACACGACCTCGTCACCGGGACCGGCGGTCGACTGGATCAGAGACTGGGCCACGCCGACGGAGCCGGTGCCGGTGGCGATGTGGTCGACCGGGACGCCGAACCGCTCGGCGAGCTCGTTCACCAGGTCGGTGCACGCCATGTCGGGGTAGCGGTTGAACCGGCCGGCGGCGGCCACCGCGCTCTCCAGCACGCCCGGCAGCGGCGGGTAGGGGTTCTCGTTCGAGGACAGCTTGTACGCGACGGCGCCGCCTGCGGCGGCGGGCTTGCCCGGCTTGTAGGTCGGAATGCCGTCCAGCTCGGCGCGCAGCTTCGGGCTCTTCTCGCTCACCTGGGGTCCTCCTCGACCATCCCGTCCGACGTCGCCGTCGACTCAATACTGCTCACCTTATGAGGATTCCGCCGTCCCGAAAATGGCCGCGCCTGGATTGCGGGGGAGCGCACGCATATATGCGTGCGCCGGTGGCCTGCGCCGTGGCGCGCATCCCTCGTACAGGTGAGTTGGTGCAGCGCGCGGGCGCGTCCGTTTTGGCATGCCCGTACCCGACGACAAAGGCCCAGCTCACCCCACGCGGACAAATGCCTTTGTTTCCATGGTCATTGAACGGTGAGAACCATGCAGAAACGTGCCTGTCAACGCGTGCATATGCACCCGGCCCCCCTGCCGTACCGCGCCCTACTATCGGCTCGCCATGACAGCAGCAGGGAAGCACCAGGTGAGCCGGACCGAGACCACCCGGCGGGCCGCCGGCCGACAGGGCCGGGCCGGCATCAGGGACGTGGCCGCCGCAGCGGGCGTCTCGATCACGACCGTCTCCGACGCGCTCAATGGCAAGGGGCGGCTGCCGGACGCCACCCGCCGCCACGTCCGCGAGGTCGCCGACCGGCTGGGCTACCGCCCATCCGCCGCCGCCCGCACCCTCCGTACCGGCAAGTCCGGCCTCATCGGCCTGACCGTGACCACGTACGGGGATGAACCTTTCACCTTCACCGAGTTCGCCTACTTCGCAGAGATGGCCAGAGCCGCCACCTCCGCCGCGCTCGCCCGCGGCTACGCCCTCGTCATCCTCCCCGCCACCTCCCGGCACGACGTGTGGTCCAACGTCGCCCTCGACGGCACCGTCGTGATCGACCCCTCGGACCACGACCCCGTCGTCAGCGAGCTCGTACGCCAGGGCCTCCCGGTGGTCTCGGACGGCCGCCCCGCCGGCACCCTGCCCGTCACCGCCTGGGTGGACAACGACCACGAGGCGGCCGTCCTCAACCTCCTCGACCACCTCGCCGCCGCCGGCGCCCGCCGCATCGGGCTGCTGACCGGCACCACCACGGACACCTACACCCGGCTCTCCACCACCGCCTACCTCAACTGGTGCCAGCGCACCGGCCAGGACCCCGTCTACGAGTCCTACCCCGCCCACGACCCGTGCGCCGGCGCCGTCGCGGCCGACCGCCTGCTCGCCCGCCCCGACCGCCCCGACGCCGTCTACGGGCTCTTCGACCCCAACGGGACCGACCTGCTGGCCGCCGCCCGCCGCTACGGGCTGCGGGTCCCCGAGGACCTGCTCCTCGTGTGCTGCAGCGAGTCCACCGTGTACGCCAACACCGAGCCGCCGATCACGACGCTCTCCCTCAAGCCGCGCCGTATCGGCACCGCAGTGGTGCAGCTCCTCATCGATGCCATCGAGGGCGTCCACACCGGCGGGCCCGTCGAGCAGGTCGTCCCCACGGAGCTGATCGTCCGCACGTCGTCGCAGCGCAGGAGGCCCCGGACCACGGTCAGTGCGCCCAGGTCACCGGCCCAGGACTGACCGCCGCGCCTCCCTGCAGGCGGGGCCGGGGGCCCCGCCGCGCAATTCGACAGTGCCGATTTCGGGAGAAAGCGGCAGGAACGATCGGTTCCGCACAGGATTCACCACCCCTGGTGCGTCACACAGCGCGAGCCGCATTCCTATGATGGGCGCACGACATCACGGATCCTCCGACCCGGAGGCCAGGGGGATCCGCAGGTGTACGGCAGCGCGACGGTGGTGGAGGGGTCGATGACTCAGGGGGCCGGTCAGGGACCCGCGATGCGGACGGAGACGCTGCGGGACTTCCGGGTGCCGGTCGACGAGTCCCATCCGTACGGCGCGCCCGCAGGACGTCCCGAGGATGCACCCGTCTACGGCGAGTACCCCGCCTACTACGGCGAGCCCGCGCCGGGATCCGCGCCGCCCCCGCCCCCGCCCGCGCCACCGGCGCACGCCCCCGCCCCGCCGCCGGCCCCGGCCGTGCCGCCGGCCCCGGCCGTGCCGCCGGCCGGCGGGGCGCCCGCGCAGGGCAGCGGCCACGCCGACTACACGCCCACCCAGCGCGACCTGCCGGTCATCACCCGCGCGGCCGTCGGCGGCCCGGGTGACACCGTCCAGGTCCAGTACGCCCCCCAGGACTCCCCGACCGGGCCCGGGCCGCTCTACGTCGTCGGCGACGTCCACGGCTACCTCGACGAGCTCGTCGCCGAGCTGCAGGCGCAGGGCCTCATCGACGCCGACCGGCGCTGGTCCGCAGGCAACGCCCGCCTGTGGTTCCTCGGCGACTTCACCGACCGCGGGCCCGACGGCATCGGCGTGATCGACCTGGTCATGCGGCTCTCCGCCGAGGCCGCCGCCGCCGGCGGCTACTGCAAGGCCCTCATGGGCAACCACGAGCTGCTGCTCATCGGCGCCAAACGGTTCGGCGACACTCCCGTCGCCTCGGGCGCCGGCACCGCGACGTTCCAGGCGGCCTGGCTGCTCAACGGCGGCCAGCGCACCGACATGGAGCGCCTGGAGGACGTCCACCTCCAGTGGATGTCGCGGCTGGACGCCGCCGTCCTCGAGGACGGCCACCTGCTGCTGCACTCGGACACGACCGCATACCTCGACTACGGCGACTCCGTCGAGGACGTCAACGACACCATCCACGAGCTGCTCAACCGGAACGACGCCGACATCACCTGGGACCTGTTCCGCAAGTTCACCAAGCGGTTCGCCTTCCGCGACGAGGAGACGGGCCCCCAGGCGGTCCGCGAGCTCCTCTCCACCTACGGGGGCAGCCGCATCGTGCACGGCCACAGCCCCATCCCGTACCTGCTCGGCGAGGTCGGCACCGAGGACGGCGACGAGTCCCGCGGCCCCGAGGTGCACGGCCCCCACGTGTACGCGGACGGGCTCGCCATCGCGATGGACGGCGGCGTCACCATGGCCGGCAAGCTCCTGGTGCAGCAACTGCCGCTCGCCGACTGACGCTTGTCACGAGCGGGGCAATTCGCGAAACCCCCTGTCACGGCGCGGCATGGGCCCTCTACCATCGCTCTGTCCGTAGCAGGCTCTCCTCCGTCTGCGCCGGCTGACCCCGAATCCACGCGGGGAAACCGGCCGCCACGGAACATCGGGGGATGCACATGAACAGCGCTCCGCACCTGCTGGCCGAGGACCGCCCCGAATTCGACCGGCTCCTCGACGAGGCGCTGCGCACCGCACACGAGCGGCCCGAGCTCGCCGCGCTCGGCGAGCGGCTGAGCGCCGGACAACTGCGGGCCATGGCGGTCGGGGCCAGCGCCCTGCTGACCGCCGCGGCAGCGGCCGAGTACGACCGCTTCGTACAGGTGCGCGATGCACGACGCACGGAGATCCGCTCGACGCCGCGGTCGGGAGGCTCCGGGGACGCCCCGGAGGAGAGCGGCGCCGGGCTCAGCGCCGTCGTCGCGGTCCTGGCGCCGGTCCTCGCAGCCGCCGCCATGCTCATCTTCCTGCTGGTCGGCTACGTCCTGAAGGCGATCGAGCCCGAACCCGCCCTCGCGGACACCCTGCTGACGGCGGGGTGGTTCTTCGGGGCACTGACGGCGGTCACCCTGCTCGGCGCGGTCGTCGGGCTGCTGGTGACGGCCCTGCGGAACCGGGCGACGGAGGTCGTGGCAGGGGACGAGGACCGGGCCGCGCCCGACGAGGTCTCCCTGGCCCGCGAGGCCTGGCGGCAGGCGCTGCTGGAGCGGGGCATCCTGCCGTTCCTGCGGGACGCCCTGGCCGCCCCCGGCGCGGGGCCGGAGCATGCCGCGCCCGGCACGCCGACGGCCGGGCGCATCCCCGATCTGGGATACACCCGGCCCGACTTCAGCAGTCCGCGGTCCCCTGCGCAGGGGGCGCGGCCCGGCTACACCGCTCCGGACTTCAGCGGCCCGGAGTTCGGCAGTCCGGGGTTCGGCAGCGCGAGCCGCGAGCCGCTCTGACGGAGCGGAGCTGCTCTAGTTCACGTCTGCCGGACGGAGGTTCATGTCCTGCGGTGAGAGGGACTTGTTCGCGAACCGGGCGAGGCCGTTGGCCCCGGCGGCCGGCTGCGGGTCCGCCGCCGTCCACACCTCGTTGCAGGTGAGAGCGTCCGGTGTGCCCGGGTTGATGGTGCAGCTCGTCTCGTAGATCTCCCCGCCGGTGGTCAGCACCTCGATGTTGACGATGTTGGCCTGTGAGGAGACCGACACGGCGCAGGCGTCCGTCGGGTACGTCTCGCCGGTGTCCGTCAGGTCGTACCAGCGCCACGGGGTGGGGGCAGGCGTCAGGTCGCGGATGCCGGCGTAGGTGACCGTGTCGGCGAGCACCGCCTTGACCTCGCGGGCCGCCGCAGGCCGGACGGCGTCCACGTCGAAGCACTGGCCGCTGGCGCCCTGGGGGCCGGTGGCGCCCGTCGGGCCCGTCGCACCGGTCGCACCGGTCGCACCGGTGGCTCCGGTACCGGCCGGTCCCGTCGGACCTGTCGGACCCGTCGGCCCGGTGGCGCCCGTCTTGCCCTTGGGACCGCGCGGACCGGTGGGCCCGACCTTGCACTTGTCACCGCCCGCGGGCTGGGCAGAGACCGCCGGCGGGTCCGTCGCCTTGTTCGCCGTCGCAAGGTCGCAGTGGTCGCCGGTGTCCGACACCACCGCGCCGGAGGGCTGCGGGGCTCCCACGGCGGCAGGGGCGGCGACGGCCGCACCCATGACCAGCGCCAGGGAGGCGAAGGTGCCGCCGGCCAGCCAGCCCGCCCGGCGGGGCAGCGGCCCCAGCGACGATCGGGTCCTGTCCTCAGAACTCATGTAGCGCTCCTCCTGCACATGGGATCGAATGCCTTCCCGAAGCCCTCACGCGAACGCGGACTCCGCGAGGAGACACTCTGTGCAGGCCCCTCCGCCGCCGCAGCCCGGCTCGCCCGCCGGTCATTAAAACGGACGAGCACAAAGGGCCACTTGGCCGCGGGCGGGGCAGCCGCCCGGGGCCGCCGTCCGGCGTGCCGCCCCGTGGAGGCGGTGGCACGTCCCTAGGGTCGGCGGCCGTGAAGCCGACCATCTGCCTCTGCATGATCGTGAAGAACGAGTCCGCCGTCATCGAGCGCTGCCTGGACTCCGTGCGGGACCTCGTCGACACCTGGGTCATCTCCGACACGGGGTCGACGGACGGCACCCAGGACCTCATCCGCAAGGCGCTGCACGGCATCCCGGGCGAGCTGCACGAGGAGCCCTGGACCGACTTCGGCCACAACCGCAGCCTCAACATCGCGCACGCCCGCGGCAAGGCCGACTACCTCCTGCTCCTCGACGCCGACCTCGTCCTGCGGCGCAACGGCCCGCTGCCCGAACTCACGGCGCAGTCGTACATGCTGCGCCACGAGGGCCCGACGGAGTACCGGATCAAACGGCTGGTCCGCGGCGACCTGCCGTGGCGCTACGAGGGGGCCACTCACGAGTACCTGACCTGCGACCGCCCCGGCGAGTACGAGGACCGCCCGGGCGTGCAGGAGAACCTGGACGCGCTCTCCATCGTGGACCACGCGGACGGCGGCTCTCGCCACGACAAGTTCGAGCGGGACGCCCGGCTGCTCGGGGCCGAGCTGGAGCGGGACCCCTCCAACACGCGGGCGGTCTTCTACCTCGCCCAGACGATGCGGGACATGGGGGAGACCGCCGAGGCCATCCGGCTCTACGAGCAGCGCGCCGCCATGGGCGGCTGGGAGGAGGAGGTCTATTACGCCCTGCTCCAGTCCGGCGTCCTGCGCGCCGAGTCCGGTGACTGGCCCGGCGCGATGGACGCCCTCACCCGGGCCTGGGAAACCCGGCCGACCCGGTTGGAGGCCTGCTACGAACTGGCCGCGCGGCTTCGGGTGCAGGGCCGCCACCACGCCGCACACGCGGTCACCACCGCGGTCCTGGACCGGCCGGCCCCGCCGGACCTGCTGTTCGTGCACCCCTGGGTGTACCGCTGGGGACTGCTCTTCGAGCACTCCATCACGGCGTACTGGGTCGGCGACATGGACGCCTCGCTGCGCGCCTGCGACCGCCTGCTGGCGCTACCCGACCTGCCGGAGGTCTACCGCCGGCAGACCGAGGCGAACCGCGGCTTCGCGCTGGCGGGCGGCGGCTCTCCTGATCCTGTTTCACGTGAAACATCGCCCCGGCAGCCGACCGGGGTCTGAGCCGCCTCACCCGGGTCGCCCGACCGGCGGCCCCGGGGACCGCCGGGACGACGGCGCGGGGCAGGCCCGCGGCTCCCCCCCATGGGTCGCGGGTCCGCCCCGTCGGTCCGGCGGGGGTCAGTCCGCGAGCGGGAGGTACACCCTGTTGCCGCTCGCCGCGAACTCGGCGGACTTCTCGGCCATGCCCGCCTGGATCTCCTCGGCCTTCAGGTCTCCGCCGTGCTCGCGGCGGATGTCCTGCGAGATCTTCATCGAGCAGAACTTAACTAGAAGTGCCACATGCTAGATTGCTGGCTCCGTTCCGTCAGGAAGCAGAGGGGGGCCAGTGGCCACGAGAGACGAGGTAGTCAGCAAGCTGCGCGGGGTGCCGGCCGAGGTGCCGAGCGTGCCCGAGGTCATGGCGATGCTCGCCGCGAACCCGAAGATGAGGTGCGTGGTCTGCTACGCCCGCATCTCGTTCGACGGCCGAGCCAAGGACGCACACGGCATCGAGGACCAGCACCGCGAGCTTGGCGAGAAGGCCAACGGCTTCGAATGGCTGGTGGTCTACCGGTACACCGACAACGACAAGAGCGCGAGCAAGGAAGAAGTCGTGCGCGACGACTTCGAGCAGATGCTCACGGACCTCACGGCGGGCCGGACGCCGGAGGGCTACCCCATCCACGGTGTCATGGCGATCAACGATGACCGGCTCTACCGGCGCCCGGGGGACTGGGAAAGGTACCTCCGCGCCTTCACGGCCCACCCCGATCGGGTCTACTACGACTCCAACGGACACCAGGACCTGTACGCCGAGGGCTTCGAGGTCAAGGGACTGGTGGGGGTGGCCATGTCCCTCGCCGAGACGCGGAAGAAGCAGCGCCGAAGCCGCACCAGCCACCGCAACCGCGCGATCCGCGGACAGTCGGTGTCCGCGTGGCGGCCGTTCGGCTGGGACGACGACAAGGTATCGCTCCGGCCGGCGGAGGCCGACGCCATCCGGAAGGCGGTCAAAGACGTGCTCGCAGGGGCGTCCCTCAGCGAGGTGACGGCCCAGTGGAAGGAAGCCGGGTTCACCACCAGCCGGGGTAACGCGTTCCAGTACGCCACCGTGAAGCAGGTGCTGCTGAACGCCCGGCTCTGCGGATACCGCGAGATCGTCGGAGAACTGGTGCGCGACGAGGACGGGCAACCGGTCGTCGGCGAGTGGGAGGCGATCGTCACGCCGAAGGAGTGGTTCGCCGTGGTCGCCACCATCAGGGAGCGAGGCCGGGGCAAGGGCCAGTCACCCGGCGGTGTCGTCCACAAGTACCTGCTGACAGGTGTGCTCCGGTGCGGCGCCGTTCGGGAGGACGGTACGGCCTGCAACAACAAGATGACCGGCGTGAAGGCAAACGACTGGGTCAGCTACAGCCACGGGTACCTGTGCAAGAAGACCGTAGATGGCGGCTGCAACAAGACGTACAAGCGCGGCGACGAGACGGACAAGCACGTCTCGACCCTTGTCAGGGCCAAGCTCAAGCGGGATGCCGCCGCAGCCGCCAAGGACGTGCCGGAGTGGACCCGGGACGAGGAGTTGGAATCGGCTGTGGCCCGCCGCCGCGCTCTTGAGCAGCGCTGGCAGACGGGCCAGATTGATGACGAGACGTTCTTCCGCAATCTCTCGCCGATGGACCAGTTGGTGAAGGAGCTGCGGGCCGACCAGGCCAAGCACCTCGCGATGGTCGCGGCAGCCGAGGCTGCGACGGCCGACATAGATACGGAGTGGGAGGCGAAGACGCTGACGCAGAAGCGGGAGATGATCCAGAATGCGTTGCTCGCCGTGATAGCCGAGCCGGGTGGAAAGGGCCGGAAGCCGTTCGACGTGACGCAGCTCAGGCCGGTGTGGCGGTCGGCTTCCGCGTAAGGGTGACGCCGAGGATGTCCCCGATCCGGCGAAGCTGAGCGTCCCCGAGCGGGGGCGCGTCGCAGACGCACCGTTCGATCCAGGCGTCCACCTTGGCTTCGTCACAGGTGAGCGTCTGAGCTGCGCAGCTCATGCCCATACCTCCCCTTCGGTCTTGGCCCGTTCCTTGTCGGCGCGGGCTTGGTTGATTTCGTGGCGTGTCTGGTTGGCGAGGAGTTCTTCGCCGGGGCGGTAGCCGGAGGCGAGGTAGGCCCAGGAGGACTCGGTGACGAGCACGGTGTCCGGGCCGGGGGCGGGGTGGCCGGAGCGCGCGCGGGCGGCCTCTGCCTGAGCAGTGCGCCAGGCGCGGCGGACATCGCGGAGTGCGCCGAGGGTGGTGAAGTAGGCGCGGGACTTGGTGGAGAAGTGGCCGCGGAAGCCGAGCATGTGTGCCCACTTGCAGAGCTTGAGGTCTGCGAATTCGGACAGGCCGCCCAGGTCCCAGGCGGTACGGATCATCTGCCGGACGTGGCTCTGTGCCCGAAGGTTCTTGATCGGCTCTGCCTGGCGGGTGCCGTGGCAGTCGGGGCACAGGTCGCGGATCGTGCCGCCGACAGTGCCACGGCCGGAGCAGGTACGGCAGACCATCGTCCGGTGCACGGTGCCGGAGTCCTCAGCGCTCTTCGTGGCGTACTTCGCGACGTACCCGGCAACAGCGGCGTCGGTGAGTTCGCCGTCACCGAGTGCGGTGATCTCCCGGACATCGAACTTCCTGCCCCAGCGGATCTCATGGTCCCCCACCGTGTCGGAGACCACCGCGAGCGCGGTTGCTTCGACGGCAGTCCCGATGGCTTCGTTGAGGGCGGCCACGGTGGCGAAGGCCGGCGGGGCGCTGGTGTGTCCGTCGGGGCCATCGAAGCGCACGACCGCGTGGAAGTGGACCAAGCCCCGCTGCTGATACTCGGCGACCTTCGCGAAGGAGACCCGCAGCACCTCTTTCATGGCCTTCTGCGTCATGTGCAGATGCGCGGCCAGCGCCCGGCGCAGGTTGAGGGTGAAGCGTGCCCACAGCGCGCCCGCGTGGGCGTTCCACAGCACGGCCCCCGTGTAGTCGTACGTCTTCGGGTCGAGTGGGGTACCAACCTCTGGGGCGCCCTCGGGGTGCCAGGTTCCGCAGCGGCAGGGGTAGGGCTTGCCGGTGTTGGTGGTGGGGCGGTTGTGGACCGGGCCGAAGGAGGGGGCGGTGAGGGTGAGGAACACGCGGGGGTGCGTGCGGACGGTTTCGGGGACGTTCTTGCCGCCGCACAGTCCGGCGCGGACGAGGTGGAACGTGTCGGCGGCGTGGCCCCCTGAACATGCCCGACCCCAACCCAAACAGGACACCGGCCAAAGCCGCTCCGGCCGACCGCGATGCACAGGTGCGGCAGTCATCGCCAACTGCCAAAGCAGGAACGGAGTTGACGCACGCGAGTTCCAGCGCGGAGGGGGTGTGCCGGGGCTCATGTAGGAGGCGCCGATCAGGCGTTCGGATGAGCGGGGGACGGGGCCGGAGGACGGACCCCCGTCAGGTCCTCCGCATGTCGGCTATCGCCATCCCATCGCACCGCCGAAGGCGAGCCTGAGCATTCTGAGATCCCTTGGTCAAGGCCCGCCGCCCGTCGCGTGTCAGCGGTACCTTCGCGTCAGAAGCGTGGTCTCAGATCGGGGTGGTGGGTGTGAGCGGGTACATCGAGGAGCAAGAGCGAATCGGACAGCGGGTACGGCGTCAGCGGCTCTCCGTCGGGATGACTCAGGCCGATCTCGCCGCAGCGCTCGGGCGGACTCAGGGCTGGGTGTCCAAGCTGGAGAAGGGCCGGATCGAGCTGGACCGGGCCGGGCTGATCAACGCCGTGGCCGCCGCCCTGCACTGCCACCCAAACACCCTGATCGAGCGCCCCTACACAGGCGGCGGAGCCGAGACCAAGTGGCAGGTCTCGGCAGCCTCGATCCTGCGGGAACTGCGCCGCTACGACCTGACGCCCGTCTTCGACGGTACCCCGCGCCCGTCCGAGGTGCTGTGGCAGGACATGAAGCGTCTGCTCCGCCTGCGGGACGCGGCGGCGAACGGCGCTGTGCTGGCCGAGCTGCCGGACATGCTGCGGGAGGCCCGCGCCCTCGCCGAGGTGTCCACCGGCCATGAGCGTGAAGAGGCGTTCGCGATCTACGCGGTGGCATGCAAGTTCGCGCACACCGCCGCCCACGCCCTCGGACACCCCGAGCTGGTCGCCATGGCTTGCGAGCGGGCGACGTGGTCGGCGCAGCTCTCCGGCGACCCGGTGATGCCCGCAATGGCGCTCTGGATGCGGATGTGGGACACATGGGCCTCCGCCGACTGGGACGACGCGCTCGCCCTCGGGGACAAGGCCCTCGCCGGCATCGAGACGGAATACGAAGCCGGTGACCCACTCGCCCTGCGCATGTGGGGCGCCCTGCACCTGCGGGCCGCGATCTCCTGCGCCCGGGCAGGGAACCCAGCCGGGTCGGACGAACGCATCGCCCTGGCCCGGACCGCGGGCGAGCGGGTCAACTCCTACGTCGGACCCGAGATCCATGATCGGCACTCGGTCACGTTCAGCCTCGGCAACGTCATCATCCACAGCGTCAGTGCCGCCCTGGAGATGAGCGACCAGACGAAGGCGCTTCGCCTCAACCGTGAGGCGGACCCCGCACACATTTCGGTTCTGCCGAACTCCCGTCTCGGGCACCACCACATGGACCTGGCCCGCGCGTGGCTGTGGGACGGCAACCGGGACCAGGCCCTGACCGAGCTGGAGACCGCCGAGCGCATCGCCCCCCAGCTCGTCCGCAATCACCCCGTCGCTCGGGCGACTCTACGGAAGATCGTCTATGCCGAGCGGGTCGCTACCCGCCAGCGGCTGCGGGGCATGACCGGACGTTTTTCGCTGGATTGATCTGCGGGTATTCCACAGAATCATATTCGTGGGTAGCGGGCTGCATACGGTCCGCTACATGACCTCTACGCGTCGCACTGACCATGACCGCGTACGACGGCAGGCGGACGATACTGACCCCCGCTGGCCCCTGCGCGGCGATCTCGCGTACGACACCGCCACCTCCCGCACGGGTGTGGTCATAGACGTCCCCAACGACACCGGCACCACGGTCTACCGCCTGTGTCCCGAGGGCGGCGGCGTCGCGGGCTGGTCCGCCAGTCTCGACACCCTCGTGCCTGCCGAGGACGCGGCCCCACAGCCCATCCCCCGCCGGCCGCCCGCCAACGAGCCCCAGGGTCAGCCGGAGTACGCGCCCTGGGACGCATCCAGCAGTCCCGACCCCAGTCCGGGCCTGCGGGCCCGTGCCGAGCGGGGCATGGAGCGATTTTCGAAGTCGGCCGACGAGGACGACCAGGCCGGGAGTACCGCATGAGCCGCCTGCCTCGCTGGCTGCACGAGGGTGCCCGGGTCCTGGACCCCGCCGAAGACCGCGAGGGGATCGTGCAGTTCATCGGCGAGTGGGTCGATCCCACCACACGGAGGGCCATCCCCCGCGCGATCTTCTTGCGGCCCGAGGGCGGCGGCCGGGAATGGGTCGTAGCCGACCATCAGGCCCTACGCGAGGCGGACCCCCGATGAACGCCCGCCCAGGGGAGTTACCGCCGCCCGGCTGGGGCATGATCGCCTCCCTCCTCTTGATCGGTCTCGCTGGTCCCGCCATCGTCCTCAGCGGCCAGGTCCTGAACCTGGACCAGTCGGCGAGTACACCCCCTCCGGCCACCGTGCCGGACGTCGAACCGCCCTCGTAGGCGACCCACAAGCTCCCCGCCCTGGTGGTCGCGCAGGCACCACCCGGGTGGGGGCACCACTCCGCCCGCCCCTTCCCGCGCCAGCCGGGCGGAGCACGGCGCCGGGGGTTCTGATCCCCCATGCACCCCCGGCGCCATCCACACACCACTCGCTCACACCGAGAGGAGCACGATGCACAGTGCCTTACGGCTCGCGACCGTCCCCCGGTCCGTGATCATGCAGCCGACCACGCAGTGCCTCCCCATGGACTGCACGTATTGCTACCTGCCGTTCCGGAAGATGAAGAACCTGATGCCGGTGGCCGTCGCCGAGGCCGTGGCCACGTCCGTCAACCCGTGGGCTGCCGACGATCCGGCGTTCGAGGTGGTGTGGCACGGCGGCGAGCCGCTGGCCACCGGCCGCGAGCACCTGACGGCCCTCATGGCCCCATTCAGGGGCGTGAAGCACTCCGTGCAGACGAACGCCGCACTCATAGATGACGCATGGTGCGCGTTCCTGCTGGAGCACGACGTGCACGTGGGCGTCAGCATCGACGGCCCCGCGGACATGAACACCCACCGCATCACCCTCGCCGGCCACCCGGGATTCCGCGTCACCATGCGGGGAATCGAGCGACTACGGCACCACGGCATCCCCTACTCCGCCATCGCTGTGGTCTCCGATCCCGACCCGGCCGACGCCGCCCGCTTCTACGAGTTCTTCGCCGAGCTGGGCGTGACCACCCTCGGCGTCAACGTCGAAGAGGAAGAGGGAGTCAACACCGGCTCCAAGGACGCCGACCCCGTGCGGGCGTCCGAGTTCTGGGCGGCCCTCACGGATGCCTGGCACGGTAACCCCGTCATACGGCTGCGCGAGGTGCAGCGCGTACTCAACTTCGCCGGTGCCGTCCTACAGGGCCACGAGACCGCCCCCATGCCCGCGTCCTCGCCGTGGGATCCGCTGCCGACCGTCGCCCATGACGGCGGCGTGGTCATGCTCTCCCCGGAGCTGGCCGGGTTCACCGACCCTCGGTTCGGTGACTTCACCACCGGCAACGTGCTCAAGGACGACTTGGACGTTCTGGTAGCCGAAGCCGAGGAGCGCACCCCCTGGATCACTGAGTTCTGGGACGGCGTGGACGCCTGCCGTGCCACCTGCCCCACCTTCGCCTTCTGCGGAGGTGCACACCCCGCGAACCGGTACTTCGAGCACGGGGGCCGCATGGACGGCACCCGTACCTCGTACTGCACCACCTCGAAGATCGCCCTACTTGAAGGAGTGACGCGACATGTCCGCACACACCGCCCCTGACGCCACCACGCTCGTGATGGACTCGGCACCGGGATTCACGTCTCTGCTGGAGGCCGCCGGCACCGCCGCCATCGCGCGCTGGGGAAACACCTGGAGCAACGCCGACTTCGAGAACTACCTGTCCGCGACCACGTTCGACAACCGGCCGACGTGGGACAACCCCACCCCCGTGTTCGACAACAGGCCCACCTGGGACAACTGGAAGAACAAGTAGCGCCGCCCACACCGAACGGGGCGGCCCTGTCAGCCGCGCAGGGCCGCCCCGGCACCACCAAGGAGGAGCACACCATGGCCACCCGCACCTTCGGCCACGTCACCGTCACCACGCCCGACCTGGACGAGCCCGGCCTATACCTCTCGACCGTCGACACCCTCGACAGCCCGCGCGGCGCCCTCCAGGACTTCACGTTCGGTGACGCCGACCTGCGGGCGCTTGGCCTTGCAGATACCCAGCTCGTCACCGGCCGCATCACGGGCCTGCGCTCCAAGCGGGTCGAGTTCGAGGCCTTGAACCTGCACGGGGTGGAAATCACCGGCAGCGACCTCGGGGCGGTCCGCTGGAACGAGAGCAAGCTGACCCGCACGCTCCTCCGCGACTGCAAGCTGATGGGGGCCGCCCTGGACGGCCTGGTGCTCGATGACGTGCTGTTCGAAGGCTGCAAATTCGACTACGCGACCTTCGAAAAGGTCCGAGCAACGGGGCCCGTCGCGTTCGCCGGCTGCACCTTCACCGAGGCCACATTCACCGACTGCGACCTGTCCGACGTCGTGTTCTCCGAATGCACGTTCAGGCTCACCGAGTTCGGCACCGGTCGCTACCGGGACACCGACCTGCGCGGCAACGATCTCTCGACAATCCGCGGCGTCTCCAACCTGTCCAAGATCCGCATCGGGCACGTCCAGCAGAGCGACATCGCCCAGGCCCTCGTGAACGAACTCGACATGACCCTCGGCGACGACTGAGCCAGGAGGACCAGTGCCCTTACACGTAGCCTTCACCGACCGGGGCGGCTTGCGGGGGCGGTGCGACGTCGCTGCGGTCCGCACCGTCATCGGGGATCCCGCCTTCGAAGACGGGGCGGTCGTACCGTCCGGGCTGTGGCAGCCGCTCAGCGAGTCTGCCGCCCAAGCGCTGAACGCCCCGCCGTGGACCCCGCCGAGCACGCTGGTGGAGATCGTCCGGCCGCCAGCACCGAACGGCGGGAAGCTGGAAGACCTGGCACAGCAGATAGGCGACGAACAGGCCCAGTACCTGGGTCAGGCCCTCGCCAAGCCCGACATGATCACCACCACCGAGAACTACCAGGACGGCCGCCTCATCGGCCTCCATCTCGACAACTGGGACAAGCTCAATTACGGGCAGAAGACGACCGGCCGACGCCGCCTCGCCCTCAATCTGGGCCCCGGAACCCGGTACATCCTTCTGGGCGCCCTCGACGCCCAAGCCGTCTGCCGGGCAGTCCACCCCGAGGACTATGCGTACCGCTGCCCCAGCACGGACGACTACCGCGCCCACGTCGCCGCAGGGCACCCCATCCGGTGCATCCGGATCCGACTTGCACCCGGCGAGGGCTACATCGCCCCCACGGAGTACCTGCTACACGACGGCTCCACCGATAACCAGGACCAGCCGTCGGCCATGGCCTTCTGGCTCGGCCGCTGGCAGCGCGGCACCCTGCCGTCCCTCGTCTGATCGCGACGCCGCCACCTCGGTCACATCGACCCCGCGCGGGTGGACTACCGCTTCAGGTCGTCTGGCCTGGGGCGCCGGCCGGAGGGGCTGACACACATGGTCCCGGTTCGAAGTGGCGGAACCGGGGACCATGTGCTGAAGGACGATCTATCGTCTGAAGATCAGTCCACAGAACAAACGAAGGCTGACCGACGACTCCCCCCGGATGCCGTCGGTCAGCCCTATTTACGCAGGTCAGTCAGCCAGCGGCAGGTACACACGGTTACCCGAGGCCGCGAACTCCTTCGACTTCTCCAGCATCCCGGCCTCGACCTCCTCCGGAGTGACGTCCGCTTCACCGCCGAACTGCTCTGTGATGCTTCTGCTGATCTTCATCGAGCAGAACTTCGGACCGCACATGGAGCAGAAGTGCGCGGTCTTGGCCGGCTCGGCCGGGAGGGTCTCGTCGTGGAACTCGCGCGCCGTGTCCGGGTCGAGGGCCAGGTTGAACTGGTCCTCCCACCGGAACTCGAACCGCGCGTCCGACAGGGCGTCGTCCCACTCCTGGGCGCCCGGGTGGCCCTTGGCCAGGTCGGCCGCATGGGCCGCGATCTTGTACGTGATGACGCCCGTCTTGACGTCGTCGCGGTTGGGCAGCCCCAGGTGCTCCTTGGGCGTGACGTAGCAGAGCATGGCCGTGCCCCACCAGGCGATCATCGCGGCGCCGATGCCCGAGGTGATGTGGTCGTAGGCCGGTGCCACGTCCGTGGTCAGCGGGCCGAGCGTGTAGAACGGCGCCTCCTCGCAGATCTCCTGCTGGAGGTCGATGTTCTCCTTGATCTTGTGCATCGGTACGTGCCCAGGACCCTCGATCATGGTCTGCACGTTGTGGCGCTTGGCGATCGTGTTCAGCTCGCCGAGCGTCTTGAGCTCCGCGAACTGCGCCGCGTCATTGGCGTCCGCGATGGAACCGGGGCGCAGGCCGTCACCGAGCGAGTAGGTGACGTCATACGCCGCGAGGATCTCGCAGAGCTCCTCGAAGTTCGTGTAGAGGAAGTTCTCCTTGTGGTGCGCCAGGCACCACGCCGCCATGATCGAGCCGCCGCGGGAGACGATGCCGGTCTTGCGGCGGGCGGTCAGCGGGACGTACGGCAGCAGCACGCCGGCGTGGACCGTCATGTAGTCGACGCCCTGCTCGGCCTGCTCGATGACCGTGTCCTTGTAGATCTCCCAGGTCAGCTCCTCGGCCTTGCCGTCGACCTTTTCCAGCGCCTGGTAGAGCGGCACGGTGCCGATCGGCACGGGGGAGTTGCGCAGCACCCACTCGCGCGTGGTGTGGATGTTGCGGCCGGTGGAGAGGTCCATCACCGTGTCGGCGCCCCAGCGGGTGGCCCAGGTCATCTTCTCGACCTCCTCCTCGATGGAGGAGGTGACGGCGGAGTTGCCGATGTTGGCGTTGACCTTCACCAGGAACCGCTTGCCGATGATCATCGGCTCGATCTCCGGGTGGTTCACGTTGGCCGGCAGCACGGCCCGGCCCGCCGCGATCTCCTCGCGCACGACCTCGGGGGAGACGTTCTCGCGGATAGCGACGTACTCCATCTCCGGGGTGACCTCGCCGCGGCGCGCGTACGCGAGCTGCGTGACTGCCTGGCCTCCGCGGCCCCGTCGGGGCAGGCGCGGGCGGCCGGGGAACACCGCGTCGAGGTTCTTGAGGCCCCCGCGCGGCGACGTGTGCTTGATGCCGTCGTCCTCGGGGCGCACCGGGCGGCCCGCGTACTCCTCCGTGTCGCCGCGGCCGATGATCCAGTTCTCGCGCAGCGGCGGCAGCCCGCGGCGCACGTCCGTCTCGATCTGGGGGTCGGTGTACGGCCCGGACGTGTCGTAGAGCGTCACGTCCTTGCCGTTGGTGAGGTGGACCTGGCGAACCGGCACGCGGATGTCGGGGCGGGAGCCCGCGACATAACCCTTGTGCCAGCCCGGCTGGCGCTCGGTCTGGCCGTCGGCGTCCCGGCCGGCGGCAGGCGTGCGTGCGTCCTGAATGGTCATGAGACCTGATCTCCCTACGCCGGCATTACCCGGTAACAGGTTCGGCGGTCGGCGCAGCCTCCTCCCGTACGCATGTCCGCGCGTACGGTGATCAGCGCCCTCTCAGCCCGGTGCTCCGAGCTCCCGCGTTGTGCAAAGGTGCCCCCACGCTAGCGTCATCTGTGGCGTGCTGAACAGTGGGCCCCCTCATCTCTTGCGATGATCAGCCGGTGACGCCCTCGACGATGCCCTCCGGCGAGCCCACCGATCCGCACGAGCCCCCGCCCTCGGACGGCCGCGCACCGAACGGCCGCGGCCGCTCCCCCGAACCGGGCCACTCCCACGGCCACGGGCACGTGCACAGCCACGCGCACGGGCCGGCGGCGCCCGTCTCGAAGCACCTGCGCAAGGTCATCGCGGCCGTGCTGATCCCGTTCGCCGCCGCCGTGTTCGTCGGCATGGCCGTGCTCTGGCCGAACGGCGCTCCCGCGCACGAGCGCTCCGGGGTGGGCTTCGACCGCCAGACGGAGCAGGCGCGCGTGGTCGCGGTGGAGACGGTCGACTGCAAATCGGTGAACGCCTCCCAGGTGCCGCCGACCGGCGACACCTCCACGCCGTCGGGCCGCGAGGCGGTCGCCGGGCAGAACGGTTCCTGCAAGAAGGCCACGGTCGAGGTCGGCACCGGGCCCGACAAGGGACGGACCTTCTTCGAGATCGTCCAGCCGGGCGCGCCGCGCCAGTTGGCCGAGGGGCAGGAGGTCGTCGTGGCGTACGCGCCGGACGCGCCCCGCGACCTCCAGTACTCGGTCATCGACGTCAACCGCAAGCTGCCGCTGGCCGTGCTCGCCGGCCTCTTCGCGCTGGTCGTGGTCCTGGTGGGCCGTA
Source organism: Streptomyces globosus (assembly GCF_003325375.1). Taxonomy (GTDB): domain Bacteria; phylum Actinomycetota; class Actinomycetes; order Streptomycetales; family Streptomycetaceae; genus Streptomyces; species Streptomyces globosus_A. The sequence continues at coordinate 6,818,155 of NZ_CP030862.1, forward strand.
TGCGCGGGCTGTTCGCGCTGATCTCGCTCGCCATCAGCTTCACCGTGCTGACGCTGTTCATCCTGCCGGCGATCCTGCAGGGCGCCAATCCGCTGCTCGTGGCGGTCATCGGGGCCAGTGCGATCATGCTGGTCGCCCTCTACATGTGCCACGGCCTGACCGCCCGGACCTCGGTCGCGGTTCTGGGCACGCTCGTGTCCCTGCTGCTGATCGGCCTGCTGGGCTCGGTGTTCATCGACTGGGCGTTCCTCAGCGGCAACACCGACGACAACACCGGGCTGATCCACGGCCTCTACCCGGAGATCGACATGAGCGGCCTGCTGCTCGCAGGCGTCATCATCGGATCGCTGGGCGTGCTCGATGATGTGACGGTCACACAGACGTCGGCGGTGTGGGAACTCCACCAGGCGGACCCGTCGATGGGGCCGCGGGCCGTCTACCTGGCGGCCATTCGCATCGGCCGGGACCACATCGCGTCGGTGGTCAACACGCTGGTCCTGGCCTACGCGGGCGCGGCGCTGCCGCTGCTGCTGCTGTTCTCGATCGCGAACAGCAGCATGGGGTCGGTGGCGAACAGCGAGCTCGTCGCGGAGGAGATCGTACGGACCCTGGTGGGGTCGATCGGCCTGGTGGCCTCGGTCCCCGTGACGACAGCCCTGGCGGCGCTGGTCGTCTCCGCGGACCGGCCCGGCTCCCAGGCCGCCGGCGGCGCCCCCGCGGCGGGCCGGGGCGGGCGGGGGCGCCGGCGCAAGCGCTGATCCGGCCGCGGCGCTAGCCCGCGTTCTGCTCGTTCTGCCGCGCCTCGGACAGGATCCGGTCGAGGGCCTCTTCCAGGCTCCCTTCGAAGTCGCCGAGGCTGCGCTCCTGGCCGAGCGGAACGATCCGGTCGGTGCGGTCGAGGAAGGCCACGAGCGGGGCGGCGCCGGCCCGGAACAGCGCCCGGTCGCTGCCGACCTGGAGCCGGATGTGGACGTCCGACAACTCGTCGGGGGAGGTGGGGGCGACGTGCACATCTCCCTCGCCGCACGGCTTGTTGATGCCGTCGAGGAGGAGTTCCCGCCCGAATGCCCAGGTCACCGGCGCATCCCCGGGAAGGTGGAAGGTCAGGCGCACCGCATACGGGTCGCCGGCGTCATACCGGAGCTCCACCGGGATCCGGAACGAGAGCTCCTCGGAAACGAGGAAGCTCATCATGACCTCTGCCTGAACCGATTCGCGCATTGCCTACCCCGCTGTCGTGGAAGTGGCCAGGAATGACCCCCCGAGACCCTCTTGACAAGGGTGGTGGAAGCTGTCGCGGATCACAAGGAGTGAGTTTTCAGATACTGATAGAGAACGAGAGGGTGCTCAACAGCGCGCCTACTTCACTCCGTAGTCGTGCGACTACACACGGCAACTTCTCCGCCTGGTGCAAGGGGAGAGAAATCGCCATGGTCGCCGCGGTGTCCCCCGCGGTGATCGGGATGGCCGCGCACACCGTGCCCAGCGCGTACTCCTGGTGCTCCGTCACCGGCTGCATGCGGCCCAGCGATCCGATGCGCTGCTCCAGCGCGCGCTGGTCCCGCACCGTGTACGGCGTGATGGCCTCGACGGGGTGCCGGTCGTAGTAGTCCCGGCGGGTCTCCTCGTCCAACTGGGCCAGCAGGCACTGCCCGATCGCGTGGGCGTGGCCGGTGGCGCGGAAGTCCGCCCACTCCTCCACCGCCGGGTCGGAGGGCGTGTCCGAGACGCCCACCACCTCGATCTCCCCGTCCCGGAACACCGCGAAGTACACCGGGGCGCCGACCGCGTCGCGGAAGTGGGCCAGCGAGTCGAGAATCATGCTGCGACGTTTCTGCTGCACCCCGCCGCCGGCCAGCCGTCCGGCCGCGGCCCCGAGGACGAACACGCCGCCCTCGCGGCGCAGGTATCCCTCGTAGGTGAGCGTGCGCAGCAGGTGGTATGCGGTGGGCAGCGGGAGGCCGGCCTCACGCGCGAGCTGCTTCGCCGGGGCTCCCCCGCTGTGGGAGCCCGCTGCTTCGAGCAGCCGCAGCGCCCGCTGCACCGAACCGATCAGCGTGGACACACCGGCATTGTGAACCGGAGACACAGCTCACCCCCAGGCCTGGCGGCGGGCCAGAGGGCCCGCCCTGCGGGGGCCGCCCCCGCCACACGCCGCGGGTCCTGGGGGTCATGCTCGGGCCATGAGTGGCGTAGCCGCAGGTCACAGCGGTGCTTTCGGCGTTCGCTCCCAGGAGCGGCACAGGCGCGACTCTATCCACCGTCGCGCGCGCCGTGAGCTTCCGCATGCCCCACGTTCCCCCACTCGGGTTAACCTCGGCGGACCCTGCAGCCGCTCCGCCGCAGCGGCGCCGCCCGTCGCTACCAGTCGCGCGAGGAGGACTTCGTGCTGCTCCCGCCGAACTTCTTCACCAGGAAGACCAGTCCGCCGACGAGCGCCACGAACAGCAGCAGCTTGAAGGCGAACCCGATCAGGGCACCGAGGATGCTTGTGATGACGCCGCCGAAGACGAACAGCACCAGAAGGGGGATCGCAACCCACTTCACCCACCAGGGCATGCCGGCGAACGTTTCTCGGATGCCGTCCATGGCTCGACCTCTTCCTCTACCGCCCGCGTGTCCGCGTGCGTGTCGCATGTCGTCGTACGGTCGTGTTTCCTGACTCGATGCTAGGAGGCCGAGGACGCCGACGGGGGCCCGCGAGCCCCCGGAGTCCCCTGATCCGGCCCTTAGGGGACTCCGGGGGCCACCCCGGAGCCGGACCCTCCGCGGGCCCGGTGCCGCGCGGTCAGGCCTCCGGCGGGGAGAACACCACCAGCACCTTCAGGTCCTCGCTGATGTGGTGGAACTTGTGCGGGACCCCGGCCGGCACGTAGACGACACTCCCCCGGGCCACCGTCGTCGTCTCCTCCCCGACCGTGATCGAGGCGCGGCCGCTCACGACGAAGTACACCTCGTCCTGGCGGTGCGGCTGCTGCGGGTCGCTCTGGCCGGCGTCGAGCGCGTACAGGCCGACCGACATGTTCGGCTCGCGCAGGAACTGCAGGTAGGCGCCGTCGTTCGCGAGGCGCTCCGCCTCGAGCTCGTCCAGCCGGAAGGCCTTCATCGTCGTTGTGCCCCTCGTGTTCTCGTGTCCCGGCATCAGCGGATCCGCCGATGTCCCACCAGGATCTTCTCTGCCACGATCAGACACATGACGAATTTCGTAGTCAAGACGCTGGCGAACGCCGCCGCCCTCGCCGTGGCCATCTGGCTGGTCTCCGGCATCACGCTGGACGACCACTCCAGCTCCCTGGGGCACAGGACGCTGACCCTGGTGCTGGTCGCCCTGGTCTTCGGGCTGGTCAACCTCATCGTCAAGCCGGTCGTGAAGTTGCTGTCGCTGCCGCTCTTCGTCCTCACCCTGGGCCTGTTCACGCTCGTCGTGAACGCCCTCATGCTGCTCCTGACGTCCTGGCTGGCCAAGCAGCTCGACCTCAGCTTCCACGTCGATGGCTTCTGGAGCGCCCTGCTCGGCGGCCTGATCATCTCCGTCGTGTCGTGGGCCGTGAACCTGGCCCTGCCCGACAAGGACTGACCGGCCGCAGGGCCCGCCCACCGTGAAGGAGCACACCGCATGAACGGGAACGACCGCACCGGGGGCCGGGCCTCCGCGCCCACCGCGGCGGGGGAGGGCACCCGCGCCGTGCGGGCAGGCCTTCCGGAGCCGGTGAAGAACGAGCCGCCGCTGCCCGGCCCCGTCTTCGCCGCCCACTTCCACCTCCCCGGGGAGGTGGAGGGCCCGTACACCTACGGACGGGACACCAATCCCACCTGGACCCTGCTGGAGCAGGCCATCGGCGAACTGGAGGCCCCCGGCGCGGACGGCGCGCAGACCGTGGTCTTCGCCTCCGGCATGGCCGCCGTCTCCGCCGTCCTCCTCTCCCAGGCCCGGGCCGGCGACACCGTCGTCCTGCCCGACGACGGCTACCAGGCGCTGCCCCTGGTCCGCGAGCAGCTCGCGGCCTACGGGGTCCGCGTCCGCACAGCCCCCACCAGCGGCGACGCCCAGCTCGCCGCCCTCGACGGTGCCCGGCTGCTGTGGATCGAGACGCCCTCCAATCCCGGACTGGACGTCTGCGACGTACGGCGCCTGGCCGAGGCGGCACGGGCGGGCGGCACCCTGGTGGCCGTCGACAACACGCTCGCCACCCCGCTCGGGCAGCGGCCGCTGGAGTTGGGCGCCGACTTCTCCGTGGCCAGCGGCACCAAGGGGCTGACCGGCCACGGCGATGTCCTGCTCGGCTACGTCGTCTGCCGCGACCCCGGACTCGCAGCAGGCATCCGGCGCTGGCGCAAGGTCATCGGCTCCATCCCGGGCCCCATGGAGGCCTGGCTCGCCCACCGCTCCCTGGCCACCCTCCAGCTGCGCACCCGCCGCCAGTGGTCCAACGCCCTGGCCGTCGCCGAGGCGCTGACCGGGCGGGCCGAGGTCACCGGTCTCCGCCACCCGGGACTGCCCGGCGACCCCTCGCACGCCACGGCCGCACGCCAGATGCAGGGCTTCGGCTCCGTCGTCTCCTTCACGCTGCCCGACCGGGCCCACGCCGAGCGGTTCATGGCGGCGCTGCGCCTGGTCGAGGACGCGACGAGCTTCGGCGGTGTCCGGTCCACTGCGGAACGGCGGCGCAGGTGGGGCGGCGACGCCGTCCCGGAGGGCTTCATCCGCTTCTCCGCCGGCATCGAGGACGAGGACGACCTGGTCGCGGACGTGCTGCGGGCCCTCGACGACGCGGCCGCGGCCGGTCCCTGAGCAGGCGCGGAAGGCGGTCCGAGCCTCCCCCCTCCTGGCTCGGACCGCCTCCGGGTTCCACGCAAGAACCACGTGTCCCAGGCTAGTTGACCGTGCGTCAGAGTCCAATCACCGTAGCGACAGGGGCCTATCGGCATATTTATAGTGGAAGGCCCACCGAGAGGGGCCGCCATGGACCTGGCCCTGCTGCGCACCTTCGTGGCCGTGCACCGGGCGGGCTCGTTCACCCGGGCCGCCGCCCTGCTCGGGCTGTCGCAGCCCGCCGTCACCTCGCAGATACGGACGCTCGAACGCCAACTGGGGCGCCCCCTGTTCCACCGGCGCTCCCGCGGTGTCACCCCGACCGCCGTCGGTGACGAGCTCGCCCACAAGGCCGCGCCGCACCTCGACGCCCTGCTGCGGATCACCGAGGCCGAGCGGGAGGCGGCCGGCGCCCAGCGGACCCTGCACCTCGCCGGTCCGCCCGAGTTCCTCTCCCTGCGCGTCCTGCCCGCGCTCGCCCCGCTCGTCGGCCAGGGCCACGCCCTGCGCACGGCGCTGCGGACCGACGCCGCAGAAGCCCTCGACGGCCTCGCCTCCGGCCACCACGACCTCGTCACGACCACCGTCCGGCCGCGCGGCGGGCTCTTCACGGCCACCGCCCTCTGCGACGAGGAGCACCTCCTGGTCGCCGCCCCGTACTGGGCGGCGCTCGTCGACCCGGACCGGCTGCGCGAGGCCGGGCCGGCCACCCTCGACGGCATTCCGCTGGTCGAGGTGCACGAGAGCATGCCGCTGGCCACGCGGTACTGGGCGGCCGTGTTCGAGAGCCGGCCCGACACCCGGCCCGACGCCGCGACCGTCGTCGTCCCCGACCTGCGGGCCGTGCTGGAGTGCGTGCGGGCGGGCGCCGGACTCGCCGTACTTCCCCGCTACCTGTGCCGGGAGGCCCTCGACCGCGGGGAGGTCGTCGCCCTGCCCGAGCCTCCCGTCCCCCCGCTGCGCACCTGGTTCCTCGTCGTCCGCACCGGAAGCCTCGCACTCTCCCACCTGGCCCGCGCCCACGAGCTGCTGGTGGGTGCGGCGGCGCGCTGGTGAACCGGCGCATTCCGGCCGACAGCGCGTTTCAGAACCGGAGTCCCGGGCCACTCTTTCCCCATGACCGAACGTCCCGTGGTCAAACGCACCGCCCGCGCGATTCTGCTCGACGGTGACGACCTGATCCTCATCAAGCGCACCAAGCCCGGCGTCGACCCCTACTGGCTCACTCCCGGCGGCGGCGTCGAGCCCACCGACGCCACCGTCGTCGACGCCCTCCACCGGGAGGTCCACGAGGAGCTCGGAGCCAAGATCACCGATGTGGTGCCCTGCTTCGTCGACACCGTCGAGCACATCGCCGAGGGCGGGGTTACGGGGGTGAAGGTGCAGCACTTCTTCGTCTGCCGCCTGGCCTCGATGGACCCGGGCCAGCGGCACGGCCCCGAGGTCGACCAGCCCGAGGGCGAGTACGAGATCGTCCGCGTGCCGTTCAGCCGGGTCGGCATCGCCGCCGTCCACCTCGTCCCGCTGTCCCTGCGCCACTACCTCGACGGCAACATCGAGGGGGTCCGGGCCATGCACGCGCCCGATCTGGGCTGAGCCCACGCGAACCCGCCGGTTCGGGGGTCTCGGGCGTCAAACGGCCGCGCCCACCAGGTCGCCGACCGCGTCGTAGCGGATACGGTCCTGCGGGATCCCGATCCGCCGCAGTTCGTCCACCCCGCTGCGGATCATCGCCGGCGGCCCCGAGACGAACGCGTCGTACGAACTCCACGGGCCGTGCTCGCCCACGGCCTGGGGGAGCTGCCCGGCCAGCCCCTCGCCGACCACCGGGCGCACCGACAGCCAGGGGTGCGAGCGCTGGAGCCCCAGCAGGGTGTCCTTGTCGTAGAGGTCCCCGTCGCTGCGCGCCCCGAAGAAGACCTCCACCGGCCGGCGCTCGCCGTGCTCCGCCACGTCCTCGATCAGGGCCTTGATCGGGGCGATCCCCGTGCCGCCGCCCAGGCAGAGCATGCCGTTGTCGGTGGTGTGGTCGACCACCATGGACCCGGCGGGGGGACCGAGCCGGAGCACGTCGCCGGGCCGGGCGTGACGCACCAGGGCATTGGAGACCCAGCCCGCGGGGACGGCTTTCACGTGGAAGGAGAGCAGCCCGTCGGCACGCGGCGCGGAGGCGAAGGAGTAGTGGCGCCACACCCGGGGCCACCACGGGGTCTCCAGGCTCGTGTACTGGCCCGCCAGGAAGGGGTACGGCTGGTCGGGGCGGACCGTCAGCACTGCGATGTCCTGGGTGCGCAGCTCGTGGGAGACGACCTCCGCGTGCCACCAGGCCGGGGATGTCCGCTCGTCTTCGGCAGCCGCGTCGATCATCGTCTGGGAGATGGCGGTGTACGCGCGCACCCACGCCGCCTCCGCCTCGGCTCCCCAGGTGGCCGTCGCATAGCGGGCCAGCGCGCCGATCAGCGCCTCGCCGACCACCGGATAGTGGCCGGGCTGCGTGCCGTACTTCCGGTGGCCCGTGCCGAGGCGCCGCAGGTAGGAGGTGAGCACACCGGGGTCGTCGATGTGCTCGGCGGCGGTGAGCAGCGCCTTGAGGAGCCGGTCGCGCTGGGTGTCCATCGCGACCGGGAACATGTCCCGCAGTTCCGGGTGCCGGGTGAAGACCAGTGCGTAGAAGTAGGACGTCACCCGGTCGGCGACGGGGGCGATCTCCTGCAGCGTCCGGCGGATGAGCACCGCGTCCGGGGACGGTTCGGTCCGACTGCTCCCGGGCGATATCCGGGTCGCGGGTCTGGCCGGTCTGGTGGGCGGAGCGTCCATGCGGTGCCTCGCTTCGAGCGTCTCGGTCGACAAGCACGCCACGGCCTTCTATCCGTGGTTCCGGGTCCCACAGCCTGCCAGCCGATCGAAAACACCCGCGGGGGATTGGGGAAAGTCCGCGTTCCCGGCGCTCTTTCCTCCTAAGATGCTGCGACTCCCGGGCGTGCCGCGGCAACGAGCTGGTAGGCCTCCCGGAGGTCCCGGCCCTCGTACACGTGCGTCGCCCGTTCGGCAAGGAACGGGCGCGCGTTGACCGCCACCGACACCGGCACGGCCCCGAAGAGCACCTCGTCCGTCGCCGAGTCCCCGTATGCCACGCAGTCGGCCCGGGACAGTCCGAAGCGCTCGCACAGCCGGTCCGCCACCGAAACCTTGTCCTTGGGCGTCAGGATGCCCGCGACGTCCATCGGGCCGACGAACGGCACCTGCGGGAAGAGCGAGCCGTGGGCGGCGTGCGCGCCCCACTCCAGCAGCAGTTCCACGAAGAACGACGGCGACAGCGAAACCACGGCGCAGAACTCGCCGCGCTCCCTGATCTCCGACCACACCTCACGGATGCCCGACAGCCAGGGGGAGCCGTCGAAGGCTGCGCGGACATGCGCCGTCGTCAGCTCCGCCCACAACGCGTGCACCGCGAGGGAGAACTGCGGCGGGTCCAGCTTGCGAGCACTGAAGGCCCGCTCCAGCGCCGCGATCTCCGCCCCCAGGCCGAGTTGCCGGGAGATCTCGACCGGAGCGGCCGATCCGTACATCAGGGTGCCGTCGAGATCGAACAGGTGCAGGCGCGTCATGGCAGGGAGGCTAACGGCTGGTTTCACGTGAAACGGCGGGTTCCGCCGGAAACCCCGGCGTGGTTTCACGTGAAACACCGCCAGGTTTCACGTGAAACATCAGCCGGTTCACCGGCGAACTTCGGCCGAATTCCCCTGGACGCCCCTCCCGCGATGATCCAGTCTGGCCGGGTGACACCACCACACCTCACCGACCTGCCGATCCGGGCGCTGACCGTGGACGACCTCCGCCGCTGCGCCGACCTGTCCCAAGACCGCGGGTGGCCGCGCGAGGACCACAAGTGGGGGCTCCTCCTCGCCGCAGGCTCCGGTTACGGCATCGACGCTCCCGATGGAGCCGGGCTCGCCGCGGCCTGCGTCGTCACCTCCTACGGACCCGCCCCCGATGAGCCCGAACTGGCGGCGATCGGAATGGTCCTGGTGGCCGACCGGTACGCCCGCCGCGGCCTCGGCCGCCGACTGATGACACATGTGTGCGACGACGTTCTGAAGGGGGTGCCGCTCACCCTCCATGCCACACCCCACGGCCAGCCCCTGTACGAGGAGCTCGGATTCGCCTCGACGGGGCGGGCCGAGATGCTGAGGGGCTCCTTCCGGCCCGGTCAGGCAGGGCCGGATCCGGCCGCGGCAGTGGTGCGCCCGGCCACCGGCGAGGACATCCCGCGGATCGTGCGCCTGGACACCGAGGTCTTCGGAACCGACCGCACTCACATGGTCACGCGGCTTCCGGCGTTCGCGGACCGCCTGCTCGTCGCCGAGGACGGAGCGGGCCGGCTCATCGGCTACGCGGCCATGTGGCCCAACATGGAGACACATGTGATCGGCCCGCTGATCGCACGGGACACCGAGGGCGCGAAGGCCCTGACGACCGCGCTCGCCGCCCTGACCGACCGGCCCCTGCGCACGGATGTCGATGTGCGCCACGAGGAGTTCACCGCCTGGCTCAGGGAGCGCGGCCTGGAGACCGTCGCCTTCAACGCGGTCATGACCCGCGCCCTGCCCTCCCTTCCCGGAGACTGGACCCGCCGCTGGGCCCCGCTGACCGTGGCCGCCGGCTGAGAAAGGAAGGCACCGTGTCCGACCTGTCCGAGGCCGTCATCCGCCCGGCATCCGAAGAGGACCTTCCGGCCATCGTCGCCATGCTGGCCGACGATCCTCTGGGCGCCGCACGCGAGTCACCGGACGACCTCACCCCCTACCGGGCGGCCTACCGGCAGCTCGCCGCGGACCCGAACCAGCACGTGATGGTCGCGGTCCGCGACGGCCGCGTGGTGGGCACCCTCCAGCTGACCTTCATTCCGGGCCTGTCCCGCCAGGGCGCCATGCGCTCGGTCATCGAGGGCGTCCGCGTCCACGCCGACGAACGGGGCAGCGGTCTCGGCACCCGGTTCATCGAGTGGGCGGTCGAGCGGTCCCGGGAGGAGGGCTGCCGGCTGGTGCAGCTCACGTCGGACGCGACGCGAAAGGACGCCCACCGCTTCTACGAGCGGCTCGGCTTCACCGCCTCGCACGTCGGCTTCAAACTCGCCCTCTGACCGTCGGCGAGGTCAGCCGATGCCGCGCCAGCCCTGCGGGTCCACTCCGCCCGGAACGGGCGTCTCGGGGTCGTAGGGCTGCCGGGTGAACACGAAGGAGCCGAGGTCGAGGTGGCTCACCGTGCCGTCGGGCCCGCGCACGGCCCGCAGGGTCTCGCCCGCGTAGTAGCCGGACAGGCCCACCCAGGTGCCGTCGGGCTGGGGGCGGAACCGGGCGGCACGGCCCTGCACCGCCACCGGGCCGAGCTCCAGGTGGCCGTCGGAGCGCAGCCGGACCGCGTGCGCGGCCGTCCCCCAGTACCAGGGCCCGCACAGCTCCAGGGCCACCGGATCTTCCTCCGCGAAGGGCTTCCACGGGGCGGGGATCCGCGGCTCCGCCTCGGCCACGAGGTGCAGCAGCTCCACCGCGACCGTCGCAGCGGGCAGCCCGGACGTGCAGTTGGCCAGCACGACCGCCGACAGGTCGTCCGCCGCGCTCAGCCACAGGCCGGCGACGAAGCCGGGCAGCGAGCCGCTGTGCCCGGCGATCCGCCGGGCGCCGCTCTGCACGAGCTGCAGGCCCAGCCCGTACCCCTGGTCGGCGAGCCCCGGCTCCGGAGGCGACGCCGCGACGGCCATCTCCGCGACTGTCGCCGCGCCGAGGACGCGGTCGTCACCGTGGATCAGGAACTGCCCGAACCGTGCGAGGTCCCGGGTAGTGGACCACAGCTGGCCCGCAGGGGCCATCAGTCCCAGGTCCTCCGCGGGTTCGGGAAGCATCACGTCGGCCCACGGGTGAACGGCCCAGCCGCCCGCATACGGCGCCTGGGCCTGCACCGTGGTGCGGTCCAGGCCCAGGGGCTCCAGCACCTCCGCGCGGAGCGCCTCCTCCCACGGCCTGCCCCGCAGCGCCTCGACGAGCGAACCGAGCAGCGTGTAACCCGGGTTGGAGTAGTGGTGGCGCCTGCCCGGCTCGAACCGGAAGGGCTCCTCGCCGAGTACGTCTGCGAGTTCCGGTCGGAGCGCCGCGGAGGAGCGCTCCCACCACTCGCCGGGAGTCTCGGCGGCCAGCCCACCCGTGTGGGACAGCAGTTGGGCGACCGTCACCTCGCCGGCACCGGTGCCGGGCAGGTGCTTCTCGACCGGATCGGCGAGCGACAGCAGCCCCTCGTCACGCAGCCGCATCACGAGCACCGCGGTGAACGTCTTGGTGATGGAGCCGATCCGGTACTGCACGTTCCCGTCGGGCCCGTGGCCTTCCGCCGAGGTGCGCGCGCCCTCCCAGACGACGGCGCCGCCGCGGGCGACCGCAGCGACCAGCGAGGGCGCCCGCCCCTCGCTCTGGGCGGCGGCGATCCGGTGGAGCAGCGCGCGCCGAGTCGCGGGAAGCAGGTGCAGTTCGTCAGGCAGGGCGTCCATGCCCCGGATGCTACGTGTTGGCCATGTCCACGAACCGCGAATAATGACCCTGGAAGGCCACCGTGATCGTCGCGGTCGGGCCGTTTCGGTGCTTGGCCACGATCAGGTCCGCCTCACCGGCCCGCGGTGACTCCTTCTCGTACGCGTCCTCGCGGTGCAGCAGGATGACCATGTCGGCGTCCTGCTCGATGGAGCCGGACTCGCGCAGGTCGGAGACCATCGGCTTCTTGTCGGTGCGCTGCTCGGGGCCGCGGTTCAGCTGGGAGAGCGCGATCACGGGCACCTCCAGCTCCTTGGCGAGGAGCTTGAGGTTGCGGGACATGTCCGAGACCTCCTGCTGGCGGCTCTCGGGCCGGCGGGAGCCGCCCGACTGCATCAGCTGGAGGTAGTCGATGACCACCAGGGCGAGGTCATTGCGCTGTTTGAGGCGGCGGCACTTCGCCCGGATCTCCATCATCGACAGGTTCGGGGAGTCGTCGATGTAGAGCGGGGCGGCCGAGACATCGGGCATGCGGCGGGCCAGGCGGGTCCAGTCGTCGTCGGTCATGGTGCCCGAGCGCATGTGGTGCAGGGCCACGCGGGCCTCCGCCGAGAGCAGGCGCATCGCGATCTCGTTGCGCCCCATCTCGAGCGAGAAGATCACACTGGGCAGGTTGCTCTTGATGGAGCAGGCGCGCGCGAAGTCCAGGGCGAGGGTCGACTTGCCCATGGCGGGACGGGCCGCGATGACGATCATCTGGCCGGGGTGGAGGCCGTTGGTGAGGGAGTCGAGGTCGGTGAAGCCCGTCGGGACGCCGGACATCTGGCCGCTGCGCGAACCAATGGCCTCGATCTCGTCGAGCGCGCCCTCCATGATGTCGCCGAGCGGCAGGTAGTCCTCGGAGGTCCGCTGCTCGGTGACGGCGTAGATCTCGGCCTGGGCGCTGTTGACGATCTCGTCGACGTCGCCGTCGGCGGCGTACCCCATCTGCGTGATCTTCGTACCGGCCGCCACCAGGCGGCGCAGGACGGCGCGCTCGTGGACGATCTCCGCGTAGTACGAGGCGTTCGCGGCCGTCGGGACCGACTGGACCAGCGTGTGGAGGTAGGAGACGCCGCCGACCTTGCCGATCTCGCCGCGCCGGGTGAGCTCCGCGCCGACCGTGATCGGGTCGGCGGGCTCGCCCTTGGCATACAGGTCGAGGATGGCCTGGTAGATCGTCTCGTGGGAGGGCCGGTAGAAGTCGTGCCCCTTGATGATCTCGACGACGTCCGCGATGGCGTCCTTGGAGAGGAGCATGCCGCCGAGCACGGACTGCTCGGCGTCGAGGTCCTGCGGCGGAACGCGCTCGAAGCCGCCGCCGTCCCAGGCGCCGCCCTCGCGGCCGGACTCGCGCTGCTCGTCCCCGCGGCCGCGGCCGTCCCCGCCGCGGCGCGAGCGGGTGGGGAGACGGTCACCCGGACCGCTGTCGGCCCAGGGGTCGTCCGTGGGCTCGGGGATACTCACCGGGCCGCCTCCTCCCGTCCGCAGCGCGGACCTCGCCGTGCCAGTCTTCTACGGCACGGCTCTGACATTCGGGACACCCGGATCCGCTCCCGGCGGGTCGGGCAACGCACAACGGTAGGCCCGGAGGCGGCATCAGCCAATCTTGTTATCCACAGGCTGTGTGGATGAGATGTGGATGACCGACCCAATGCTGTGGGTAACTCGGCCGAAGCTGTGCACGGACCGGGGGACAGCGCTGTGGACAAAATCACCCACCACCCCTGACCACCGCCCTGACCTGCACGTTCTCCGGCAACAGCCTACGTCGGAGAAAAATCTCGGCACCTTCCCCCAGATCGCCTCGGACGAGGTGCCGCGCACACCCGGACCCCTCGTCAGGTAAGGAGCTTAATGGCCTTGCGTCTATTACCTGTGGAAGATTAGATTGAGTCCCATGACACAAGCCCTCGAACCGCGGAAGGCGGCACCGCGACGGCACGACCGGGAAATCCTCGCCCTCGCCGTCCCGGCCTTCGGCGCACTCGTCGCCGAGCCCCTGTTCGTGCTGGCCGACAGCGCCATCGTGGGCCACCTCGGCACTCCGCAGCTGGCCGGCCTCGGCATCGCCGCCGCCCTCCTCACCACCGCGGTGAGCGTGTTCGTGTTCCTCGCCTACGCCACCACCGCGGCGGTCTCCCGGCGCGTCGGCGCGGGCGACCTCCAGGCCGCCATCCGCCAGGGCATGGACGGCATCTGGCTCGCCCTGCTGCTCGGTGCGGCCGTGGCCGCCGCTGCCCTGCCCACCGCACCCTGGCTGGTCTCGCTGCTGGGCGCCTCCGACACCGTCGCCCCGCACGCCACCACCTACCTGCGGATCTCCGCGCTCGGCATCCCCGCGATGCTGGTGGTCCTCGCAGCCACCGGAGTCATCCGCGGCCTCCAGGACACCCGGACCCCGCTCTATGTCGCCGTCGGCGGCTTCGCCCTCAACGCCGGCCTGAACGCCGCCCTCGTCTACGGGGCCGGCCTCGGCATCGCGGGTTCCGCGTGGGGCACGGTCCTCGCCCAGTTCGCCATGGCCGGCGCCTACCTCGCCGTGGTGGTCCGCGGCGCCCGCCGGCACGGCGCCTCCCTGCGCCCCGACGCGGCCGGGATCCGGGCCTGTGCCCAGGCCGGCGCGCCGCTGCTGGTGCGGACGCTCTCCCTGCGTGCCGTCCTGATGATCGCCACCTTCGTGGCCGCGCGTCTCGGCGACGCCGATGTCGCCGCCCACCAGATCCTGCTCTCCCTGTGGAGCCTGCTCGCCTTCGCCCTCGACGCCATCGCCATCGCGGGCCAGGCCATCATCGGCAGGTATCTGGGCGCCGGGGACACCGACGGGGCCAAGGCCGTGTGCCGCCGCATGGTGCAGTGGGGCATCGCCTCGGGCACCGTCCTCGGCCTCCTGCTGGCTGCTGCCCGCCCGCTGATCGTGCCCCTCTTCACCACCGACCCCGCAGTGGAGGATGCGCTGCTGCCGGCCCTGCTCGTCGTGGCCGCCTCGCAGCCGGTCGCCGGGATCGTCTTCGTCCTCGACGGCGTCCTCATGGGCGCCGGCGACGGCCGCTACCTGGCCTGGGCCATGCTGGCCACCCTGGCGGTGTTCGCCCCGGCCGCCCTGCTCGTACCGGTCCTGGGCGGCGGCCTCACGGCCCTGTGGTGGGCGATGACGCTGATGATGCTCGTCCGCATGGCGACCCTCCAGCTGCGGACCCGCTCCGGACGCTGGGCCGTCGCCGGCGCGACCCGCTGACAGCCGGCGCATGTTTCACGTGAAACACGGCGAAGGGCCGCACCCGAGAGGGTGCGGCCCTTCGTACGCGGCACTCAGGCGGCGACGACCTCGACGCCCACGTTCGCGGCGACCTCGGCGTGCAGACGCACGGAGACCTGGTACGAACCGAGGGTCTTGATCGGGGCAGCCAGCTCGACGCGGCGCTTGTCGACCTTCGGACCACCGGAAGCCTCGATCGCCGTGGCGATGTCGGCCGGGGTCACGGAGCCGAAGAGACGGCCGGCGTCACCCGAACGGGTGGCCAGACGGACCTTCGTGCCCTCGAGCTTGGCCTTGACCTCGTTGGCCTGCTCGATGGTCGCGATCTCGTGGATCTTGCGGGCGCGGCGGATCTGCGCCACGTCCTTCTCGCCGCCCTTGGTCCAGCGGATCGCGAAACCGCGCGGGACCAGGTAGTTGCGAGCGTAGCCGTCCTTGACGTCGACGACGTCGCCGGCGGCACCGAGGCCCGAGACCTCCTGGGTCAGGATGATCTTCATGTGTCGGTCACCCTTTCCTTATCGCGCGGTGGACGTGTAGGGCAGCAGCGCCAT
Source organism: Streptomyces globosus (assembly GCF_003325375.1). Lineage (GTDB taxonomy): Bacteria > Actinomycetota > Actinomycetes > Streptomycetales > Streptomycetaceae > Streptomyces > Streptomyces globosus_A. The sequence goes on from NZ_CP030862.1 coordinate 6,833,341, forward strand.
CTCACGGCTGTTCTTCACGGCCGTGGCGACGTCACGCTGGTGCTGCGTGCAGTTGCCGGTAACGCGGCGGGCACGGATCTTGCCGCGGTCGGAAATGAACTTCCGCAGCATGTTCGTGTCCTTGTAGTCCACGTACGCGGTCTTGTCCTTGCAGAACGCGCAGACCTTCTTCTTCGGCTTGCGCACAGGCGGCTTCGCCATGGTGTCTCTCCTGTGTGATCAAGAAGTGGGGATGCGAGCTTCCCTAGAAGGGGGGCTCGTCCGAGTAGCCGCCGCCGGAGCTTCCGCCCCAGCCACCGCCGCCGCCCTGCTGCTGCTGCTGGCCGCCGGCCGGCGCGCTGGACGCCCACGGGTCGTCGGAAGGAGCTCCGCCGCCCTGCGGGCCGCCGGAGCTTCCGCCCCAACCTGCGCCGCCGCCCTGCTGCTGGCCGCCGCCGTACCCACCCTGGCCGCCGCGACCGGTGGTCTTGGTGACCTTGGCCGTGGCGTTCTTCAGGCTGGGGCCGACTTCCTCGACGTCCAGCTCGAAGACCGTGCGCTTGACACCCTCACGGTCCTCGTACGACCGCTGCTTCAGCCGGCCCTGCACGACGACGCGCATGCCACGCTGAAGGGACTCGGCGACGTTCTCAGCCGCCTGCCGCCACACCGAGCAGGTCAGGAACAGGCTCTCGCCGTCCTTCCACTCGTTCGTCTGGCGGTCGAAGGTGCGGGGGGTGGACGCGACACGGAACTTCGCGACCGCCGCACCCGAGGGGGTGAAGCGCAGCTCGGGGTCGTCGACGAGATTGCCGACGACCGTGATGACGGTCTCGCCTGCCATGGATGAACCTCTCGGCGGGGATTGCTGCTGGCTGCTGTGCTACTCGAACCCGATTACCGCTGAACCGGGGTTCAGTGGGTCTCGGGGCGGAGGACCTTGGTCCGGAGAACCGACTCGTTCAGGTTCATCTGGCGGTCGAGCTCCTTGACGACCGCAGGCTCGGCCTGCAGGTCGATGACCGAGTAGATGCCCTCGGGCTTCTTCTTGATCTCGTAGGCGAGACGGCGACGGCCCCAGGTGTCGACCTTCTCGACCTTTCCGTTGCCCTCACGGACGACGGAAAGGAAGTTCTCGATCAGCGGGGCGACAGCGCGCTCCTCAAGATCCGGGTCGAGGATGACCATCACTTCGTAGTGACGCATGTGGAACCCACCTCCTTTGGACTCAGCGGCCACGGTCGTTCCGTGGCAGGAGGGTCGTGATGCGTACCGCACGGCGCCTGAGAGCAGACACCGCGCAGACCGTACAGACTACCCCGCCGACTCCTTCCGGTTGAAATCCGGCAGCGGAGCCCCACAATCTGTAGGCAACGGGTGCGCTCGGTGCTATGCCCGGCCGGGCCGCGGCCAGCCCGCAGCACCCTCCGCCCCAGCCAGGAGGTGCTTTTCCGATGGCACAGGCAGTACGCACCCAGTCCTCCATCTCGCTGCTCGCAACCGACGGCAAGCCGCACCCCGTCCAGGACGCCCTGATGGCGGCCACCCTCGTCCTCGGCTTCGTGTCGTTCATCACGGCCTTCTTCCACGACCTGCACCTGCTCACCTCGTGGACCGGCCTCCTCGGAATCCTGACCGGCGGCTACGGGCAGTTCATCTCCGAGACGACACGCGAGCGCTTCGCGCTGATCATCGGCCTTGGCGCGTCGGGCCTCGGCTTCTTCCTCGGCATGGCCCACGGCGGGCTCTTCGGAGGCTGGCTGGGCTGACCGGGGCACCTCCGCGGCAGGGCGCCCGCCGCTGACCGGGGGCGGGACCGACCCGTCCCCCAGAAGGGCGGCGCCCTTGTCGCAGTAGGCTTCGCGCCATAGCCAGCGAAGCCGCCGGAGGAGACGCCCCGAATGAGCCTGTCCCTGAGGACCATCAGCCGAGAGCAGCATCTGGGATACCTCCAGAGCCTGCCCTCGGCTAGCCACTGCCAGGTCCCGGCGTGGGCCGACGTCAAGAACGAGTGGCGGTCCGAGAACCTCGGATGGTTCAACCAGAACGACGAACTCGTCGGTGCCGCACTCGTGTTGTACCGCCAGCTGCCCAAGGTGAAGCGGTACCTCGCCTACCTGCCCGAGGGCCCCGTCATCAACTGGTTCGCCCCGAACCTGGAGGAGTGGCTCCAGCCGATGCTGGCCCACCTCAAGCGGCAGGGCGCCTTCACCGTGAAGATGGGCCCGCCCGTCGTCATCCGGCGGTGGAACTCCGCCGCCATCAAGGCCGGCATCCAGGACCCCGAGGTCAAGCGGCTGCGCGACGTCGAGGCCTCGCACATCGAGCCGCGCGCCTTCGAGGTGTCCGACAAGCTGCGCCGCATGGGCTGGCAGCAGGGCGAGGACGGCGGCGCCGGCTTCGGCGACGTCCAGCCGCGCTACGTCTTCCAGGTGCCGCTCGCGAACCGCTCGCTGGACGACGTCCTCAAGGGCTTCAACCAGCTGTGGCGCCGCAACATCAAGAAGGCCGAGAAGGCCGGCGTCGAGGTGGTCCAGGGCGGCTACGAGGACCTGGAGACCTGGCAGCACCTGTACGAGGTCACGGCCGTGCGCGACAAGTTCCGCCCGCGCCCGCTCAGCTACTTCCAGCGCCAGTGGACGGCCCTCAACTCCGAGGACCCGAACCGCATGCGGCTCTACCTCGCCAAGCACGAGGGCGAGGCCCTGGCCGCCGCCACGATGATCACCGTCGGCCAGCACGTCTGGTACTCCTACGGCGCCTCCGCCAACCACAAGCGCGAGGTGCGCCCGTCGAACGCGATGCAGTGGCGCATGCTGCGCGACGCGTACGCCCTGGGCGCGAGCGTCTACGACCTGCGCGGCATCAGCGACACGCTGGACGAGAACGACCACCTGTTCGGCCTCATCCAGTTCAAGGTCGGCACGGGCGGCGAGGCCGTCGAGTACGTCGGAGAGTGGGACTTCCCGCTCAACAAGGTGCTGCACAAGGCGCTCGACATCTACATGTCGCGCCGCTGACGCCCCGCACCCCCACACCACCGCACCGCTGCATCAGCAGCCATTTCCAGAGAGGCTCCGGACGGGCATGGCGCTCACGCTCTACGTCGACACCGCGCGCTGGCGTGCGCACCACAAGCAGATCCTCGACCAGTTCCCCGGAATGGTCCCGGTCTGCAAGGGCAACGGCTACGGCTTCGGCCACGAGCGGCTCTGCGAGGAGGCGACCCGGCTGGGCACCGACATCCTGGCCGTCGGCACCACCTACGAGGCCGCGACCATCAAGGACCTGTTCGGCGGCGACCTGCTCGTCCTCACCCCGTTCCGGCGGGGCGAGGAGCCGGTGCCGCTGCCGGACCGGGTGATCCGCTCCGTGTCCTCCCTCGACGGGGTCCGCGGCCTGGTCGGCGCCCGCGTCGTCATCGAGTGCATGAGCTCCATGCGCCGCCACGGCATCTCCGAGCAGGACCTGGGCCAGCTGGCCGCGGCGATCGAGGACGTGCGGCTGGAGGGCTTCGCCCTGCACCTGCCGCTGGACCGCCCGGACGGCTCGGACCCGGTCGAGGAGGTCATCGGCTGGATGGACCGGTTGCGGGCGGCCCGCCTGCCGCTCCACACCATGTTCGTCAGCCACCTGCGCTCCGAGGACCTGGCCCGACTCCAGGCGCAGTTCCCGCAGACCCGCTTCCGGGCCCGCATCGGCACCCGGCTGTGGCTCGGCGACCACGACGCGACCGCCTACCGCGGCAGCGTCCTGGACGTCACCCGCGTCGCCAAGGGCGACCGGTTCGGCTACCGCCAGCAGAAGGCCGCCTCGGACGGCTGGCTCGTCGTGGTCGCGGGCGGCACCTCGCACGGCGTCGGCCTGGAGGCCCCCAAGGCCCTCCACGGCGTGATGCCGCGCGCCAAGGGCGTGGCCCGGGCCGGCCTGGCCACCGTCAACCGGAACCTTTCGCCGTTCGTGTGGGCCGGCAAGCAGCGCTGGTTCGCCGAGCCGCCGCACATGCAGGTCTCCATCCTGTTCGTGCCGTCGGACGCGCCCGAGCCGAAGGTCGGCGACGAGCTCGTGGCGCACCTGCGCCACACCACGACGCAGTTCGACCGCCTCCTCGACGCGTAAAGGGCGGCGGGCCCGGGGCCGTCCGCCCCGGGCCCGCCGCCCGTCCCCGCCCGGCAGCCGCCGGGCGCGCTCCGTCACCCGCCGCGGGCGGCGCCCCACTCGACCCGCTGCTCCGGCTCCTCCTGCCGCTGCCCGCGCAGGGCGTCCGCCAGGGTGAACACGTCTCCGGCGCCGTCCAGGACGCCGCCCGACGGGTCGTCGGAGCCGTCGCGGCGGACGACGTCCCGCTCGGGCATCAGGATGTCGCGGACCACCAGCGCGCACAGGTACAGCGTCCCCAGCAGGTGCACCGCGATGGCCAGCTGGTAGCCCTCGGGCGGCAGCCCCTCGTGCTTGTCCCCGCTGGTGGTGTAGGCCAGGTAGAGCCAGATCCCGAGGAAGTACATGACCTCACACGCCTGCCACACCAGGAAGTCGCGCCAGCGCGGCCGGGCGAGCGCCGCGAGCGGGATCAGCCACAGCACGTACTGCGGCGAGTAGACCTTGTTGGCCAGGATGAAGACGGCCACCACCAGGAACGCCAGCTGCGCGAAGCGCGGGCGGCGCGGGGCCGAGAGCGTCAGCAGCCCGATGCCCGCGCACAGCAGCAGCGTCAGGCCCGTCGCGTACGTGTTGGCGTCGGCCAGCGGGTTCCCGGTCCGCTGCGAGATCAGCAGCCACACGGAGCCGAAGTCGATGGGCCGCTCCTGGCTGAACGTGTAGAACTTCTGCCAGCCCTCCCAGGCGAGCAGCATGACCGGCAGGTTCACCACCAGCCACGACACGGCCGCGCCGAGGGCCGCCGCGCCGAAGGCGCGCCACTTCCCGGCCCGCCAGCACAGCACGAACAGCACCCCGAGCAGCAGCACGGGATAGAGCTTGGCCGCGGTCGCCAGGCCGATCAGGACGCCTGCGAGGAGGGTCCGGCCGCGGGACCAGGCGAGCATGCCCGCCGCGGTCAGGGCGATGGCCAGCAGGTCCCAGTTGATCGTCGCCGTGAGCGCGAACGCCGGGGCGAGGGCGAAGAGCAGTGCGTCCCAGGGCCGGTTGCGGTGCGTGCGGGCGACGCACACGGCGATGACGGCGGCGCAGGCCATCAGCATGCCCGCGTTGGCCATCCAGTACATCTGCTCCCGGTGCTGCATGGAGCCGCCGCCCGGGGTCAGCCAGGATGCGACCTCCATGAAGAGGCCCGTGAGCACCGGGTACTCGAGGTAGGCCATGTCGCCGGGGATCCGGTCGAAGTACGGCGTGAGGCCGTCGGCGAAGCCCCGGGCCACGAAGAGGTGCGGGATGTCCGAGTAGCAGGCGTGGGTGTACTGGGAGCCCGCCCCGCGGAACCACGCCCAGTTGTAGCAGGGAAGCTTCTGCACCATGCCGAGCGCGAACATCCCGATCGCGGTCAGCGCCACGACGCGCACCGGGTGGAGCCAGTGGCCGCCCAGCCTGGCATGGCGGCCGATCGGCCCGCCGATGAACTCGCTGCCGGCCGCGGCGACCTCGTCCTCCCGGGTGGGAAGGACAAGCCGGCCCTCGTGCACCTTCGTCATGCGCTCATCCTGCCGTACGCCGCCGGACGCGCGGGAGGGCCGCCGCAACCGGTGCGGCGGCCCTCCGCGTCACAGGGGGCGGCGGGGTCAGCCCGTGAAGCCCGTGCTGCCGCCCCAGCTGGTGACAGCGCCCGGGCGTCCCGGCCTCACCGAGGGGGACGGGCTCGGCGAGCCGGACGAGCCGTCGCTGCCGCCGTCGGCACCGCCGCTGTCGTCGGGGATGCAGTACAGCTCCCACGGCTTGCAGGGGCGGCCCGTACCACCGCGGGAGCGGCTCGGGGACGGCGACGGGGAGGCCGAGGGGGACGGCGAGGCCGAGGCCGACGGCGAGGGGACCGCCGACGGGCTGGGGGAGGGCGCGCCCGCCCCGTCGGCGATCACGCCGATGTCCTCCGGCTCGGGGAACCGCTTGACCGGAGTGCCCTTGAGGGCCTCCTTCATGTACGCGGTCCAGATGACGGCCGGGATGTCGCCACCGTGGATGGAGTCGGTGCCGCCGACGCCCTTCATGGACATCAGCTCCTTCTCCTTCGAGTTCGGGTCGGTGCGGAAGAGGGCCACCGAGGTGGACAGCTCCGGGGTGTACCCGACGAACCACGCCGACTTGTTCTCGTCCGTCGTACCGGTCTTGCCGGCCGCCGGACGGCCCAGCTTGCGGGCCTTGGTGCCGGTGCCGTTCTCGACGACGTTCTGGAGCACCTTGGTGATGTTGTCGGCGATGGAGTCGTCCATCGCCCGCTCCTCCTTGGGGGGCTCGAACCCGGGCAGGTCCCGGCCGTCCTTCTGGACGCCGCGCACCGAGTAGGGCTCGCGGTGGATGCCGGAGGAGGCGAACGTGGCGTACGAGTCGGCCATGCGGATGGCGCTGGGCGTCGAGGTGCCCAGGGCGAACGAGGCGTTGTTGCCCGGGTCCATGGACGAGTCCAGGATGCCCGTGGCCCTGGCCACGTCCCGGACCTTGCCGTGGCCGACGTCGAAGACGAGCTGGGCGAACGGCACGTTGATCGACTTCTCCATCGCCTCGTGCAGCGTCACGTAGCCGTACGGGTAGGCACTCTCGTTCTTCTGGCGGAACGGCTTGCCGCTCGCGTCGCGCAGCGGCTTGCCGTCCCGGTTGTTGATCACCGTGAGGTCGTTGGCCTGGTACTTGCTCTGCGGCGAGATGCCGCGGCCGTTCGAGTTCTGCGTCCCGTACTCCATCGCCGCCGCCAGGACGTACGGCTTCCAGGTCGAGCCGACCGGGACGCCGATGGTGTTGGCGTTGTTGCTGAAGTACTTCTTGTCCATGCCGGGGCCGCCGTACAGGGCGACGATCGCGCCGGTCTTCACGTCGACGGAGGCGGCGCCGAACTGGACGAAGGTGTCGTGCTCGGGCCGGGCCTTCTCGTCCAGGAAGTCGTTGCGGGTGTCCTCGACCGCCTTGGCCAGGGCGTCCACCTTCGGCTTCTGGAAGGTGGTCTTGATCTGGTAGCCGCCGCGGGCCATCTGCTCGGGCGTGAGCTTCGCGACCTTCATCACGTACTGCTTGGCCGTCTCGACCAGGTAGCCGGTCTGGCCGGAGAGGCTGCGGGCCTGCTCGGAGTCGACGAGCTTGGGGAACTCGCGGTACTTCTCCCGCTCCGCCTTGTCCATGCGGCCGACCGCCACCTCGCGGTCGAGCACCCAGGCCCAGCGGGCGTGGGCGCGCTTGGTGTTCTCCTCGGGCGTGGCGTTGTCGCCGATGCCGCCGTCCGGGTTGTACAGGTTGGGGCCCTTGAGCACGGCGGCGAGGAAGGCGCTCTCGGACGGGTCGAGGTCCCAGCAGTCCTTGCCGAAGTAGGCGCGTGCGGCGGCCTGGATGCCGTAGGCGTCGCGGCCGTAGTAGGCGGTGTTCAGGTAGCCGGCGAGGATCGTGTTCTTCTCCTCGGACACACCCAGCCTTATCGAGATGAACAGCTCGGTGACCTTGCGCTTGAGCGTCTGGTCGGAGTCCAGGTAGGTGTTCTTCACGTACTGCTGGGTGATCGTGGACCCGCCCTGGGTGGAGCCGCCCTTGGCCATGTTCCAGACGGCCCGCATGATGCCCATCGGGTCGACGCCCTTGTCGGTCTCGAAGGACTCGTTCTCCGCGGCGATCACCGCGTTCCGCATCGACTTCGGGATCTTGTCGATCGGGACGATCTGCCGGTTCATCGAGCCGCCGGTGGCGACCATCTGGGTGTCGTCGGCCCAGTAGAAGACGTTGTTCTGCGCCTGGGCCGCCAGGTTCGGGTTGGGCGTGTCCACCGCCGCGATGCCGATGCCGGCGCCCGCGAAGACGATCGCGAAGAAGCCCAGGGCCGTGCCGCCGACCAGTTTCCAGGACGGCACGAAGCGCTGCCAGCCGTTCCTGTCGGAGCGCGGGTAGTTGATCAGCCTCCTGTCCGGGCGGCCTGCTCCGCGGCCCCGTCCTGCGGGTCCCTGCGGGGCTCGCCGCGCTCCGCGGCTGCCGTGTTCCCCTCGCGGGTCTGCGTACGGTCCGCTGTGCGACGCGGTGGGGACGCTGCGTGCGGGCCCGGCACCCCGTCCGGGGCGCTGCTGGGCAGCCCTGCGGGCTGCGGCACGTCCGCCGCCCTCGGGCTGCGGCGGTTTGCGGCGGTGCTCGCTCATCGAACGACTACTCCTCGGGCAGGCGAGTGGCCTGGAAGCGGCTTGTGAGTTCCGATCCCCCCGGTGTCACGCCGCAAGACTACGCACGCTCAAAACCCGAACAGTGCCGAAGTTCACCCCAAATCAGGCAACTCGCATCCTGCGAATTGGTGATGTGATGCCGGTCACCAGATCGCTACTTGTCGCCGGAGGGCACCCGTTCTATCGTCTGGATGTATCGAGCCGATACATCGGCTCGGCATAAGGCTCAGGGTTGCAGGGGAGGCAGGCGGATGAGCAGGCGCTCGGGCATCCTCGAGTTCGCCGTCCTCGGCCTGCTCCGCGAGGCCCCCATGCACGGCTACGAGCTCCGCAAACGGCTCAACACCTCGCTGGGGGTGTTCCGGGCGTTCAGCTACGGGACGCTCTACCCCTGCCTGAAGACGCTGGTCGCCAACGGCTGGCTCGCCGAGGAACCGGGCAGCGCCCCGGAGGACGCTCTCGCCGCTTCACTCGCAGGGCGCCGCGCCAAGATCGTCTACCGGTTGACGGCCGCCGGGAAGGAGCACTTCGAGGAGCTCCTCTCCCACACCGGCCCCGACACGTGGGAGGACGAGTCCTTCGCCGCCCGCTTCGCCTTCTTCGGCCAGACCGAGCGGGACGTGCGCATGCGGGTCCTGGAGGGCCGCCGCAGCCGGCTGGAGGAGCGCCTGGAGAAGATGCGCGCCTCACTGGCCCGCACCCGGGAGCGCCTCGACGACTACACGCTCGAACTGCAACGGCACGGCATGGAGTCCGTGGAGCGCGAAGTGCGCTGGCTGAACGAGCTCATCGAGAGTGAGCGGGCGGGACGGGATCGGAGACGACCCGGCCCGCCCGACGAAACTGCAAAGTGAGGCCTGCACCGCGCAGGCCTCGTCCGAGAACAAACAGGGAGCAACCGGAATGGGTTCGGTTCGCGTAGCCATCGTCGGCGTGGGCAACTGCGCCGCCTCGCTGGTGCAGGGCGTCGAGTACTACAAGGACGCCGACCCGGCGGCCAAGGTCCCCGGTCTGATGCACGTCCAGTTCGGCGACTACCACGTGGGCGACGTCGAGTTCGTCGCCGCGTTCGACGTCGACGCGAAGAAGGTCGGCCTCGACCTCGCGGACGCCATCGGGGCCAGCGAGAACAACACCATCAAGATCTGCGACGTCCCCACCACGGGCGTGACCGTCCAGCGCGGCCACACCCTGGACGGCCTGGGCAAGTACTACCGCGCGACGATCGAGGAGTCCCCCGAGGCCCCGGTCGACGTGGTCCAGGTCCTCAAGGACCGCCAGGTCGACGTCCTGGTCTGCTACCTGCCCGTCGGTTCCGAGGACGCGGCGAAGTTTTACGCCCAGTGCGCCATCGACGCCAAGGTCGCCTTCGTCAACGCCCTCCCGGTCTTCATCGCCGGCACCAAGGAGTGGGCCGACAAGTTCACCGAGGCCGGTGTCCCGATCGTCGGCGACGACATCAAGTCGCAGGTCGGCGCCACCATCACGCACCGCGTGATGGCGAAGCTGTTCGAGGACCGCGGCGTCCGCCTGGAGCGCACCATGCAGCTCAACGTGGGCGGCAACATGGACTTCAAGAACATGCTGGAGCGCGAGCGCCTCGAGTCGAAGAAGATCTCGAAGACGCAGGCCGTCACCTCGCAGATCCCCGACCGCGACCTCGGCGACAAGAACGTCCACATCGGCCCGTCCGACTACGTCGCGTGGCTCGACGACCGCAAGTGGGCCTACGTCCGCCTCGAGGGCCGCGCCTTCGGCGACGTCCCGCTGAACCTCGAGTACAAGCTCGAGGTGTGGGACTCCCCGAACTCCGCCGGTGTCATCATCGACGCCCTGCGCGCCGCGAAGATCGCCAAGGACCGGGGCGTCGGCGGCCCGATCCTGTCGGCGTCCAGCTACTTCATGAAGTCCCCGCCGGTCCAGTACTTCGACGACGAGGCGCTGGAGAACGTCGAGAAGTTCATCCGCGGCGAGGTCGAGCGCTAAACAGGACCGGTCCGGAGCGCCGGGGCCGCCGTCCCCCGGTCTCCACCCGCCGTTCCGCCGGGGTCCCCGGGCAATCTGCCCGGGGACCCTCCTCGTGTGTGAACCTTGCCCTCATGCCCGTCGTACGTGATCTGCGCGTACTCCTGCGCCTGAGGGACTTCCGCAACCTGCTCGCCGTACGGCTGTTCTCGCAGGCCGCCGACGGTGTCTACCAGGTGGCCCTGGCCACCCACGTGGTCTTCTCCCCCGAGAAGCAGACCTCGCCGGCCGCCGTCGCCTCGGCCATGGCGGTCCTGCTGCTGCCGTACTCCGTCATCGGGCCCTTCGCCGGAGTGCTCCTGGACCGCTGGCGACGCCGCCAGGTCTTCCTCTACGGCAACCTGCTGCGGGCCCTCCTCGCCTGCATCACCGCAGTGCTGGTCGCCACCTCCGTCCCCGAGTGGCTCTTCTACGCCTCGGCCCTGTCCGTGACCGCCGTCAACCGCTTCGTCCTGGCGGGGCTCGCCGCCTCCCTGCCCCGCGTCGTCGCGCCCGCCCAGCTGGTCACCGCCAACGCGCTGTCCCCGACGGCCGGGACCCTTGCGGCGACCGCAGGCGGAGGCCTCGCCTTCCTGCTGCGGTTCGTCGCCGCCGACTCCGACGCCCTCGTGGTCCTGCTCGGCGCCGCCCTCTACCTCGGAGCGGCGCTGATGTCGCTGCGCCTGGCCGTCGGCCTGCTGGGACCGGACCATCCGCCCGGCACCGTCCACCCGTCGGTGGTCCAGGGCGTCGCGCTCACCGTCCGGGGGATGGCCGCGGGGCTGCGGCACCTCGCCGAGCGCCGCGAGGCCGCCCAGGCACTGGCCGCCATGACCATGATGCGGTTCTGCTACGGAGCCCTGACGGTGACGCTGCTGATGCTCTGCCGCTACGCCTGGTCGGACACCGAGTCCGACGGCCTCGCCCTGCTGGGGCTCGCGGTGGGCGTCTCGGGGGCGGGCTTCTTCGCCGCGGCCGTGGTCACACCGTGGGCGGCCGGCCGCCTGGGCACCCGCGGCTGGATCACCGTGTGCTCCGCAGCCGCAGCGGTCCTGGTGCCCGCCCTCGGCCTGTCGTTCCTGCCGGAGCCCATGCTGGCCGCCGCCTTCGTCCTCGGCCTCGCCACCCAGGGAGCGAAGATCGCCACCGACACCGTGGTGCAGTCCCGTGTGGACGACGACTTCCGGGGGCGCGTCTTCTCCGTCTACGACGTGCTGTTCAACATCGCCTTCGTCGCCGCCGCGGCCGTCAGCTCGCTGGTGCTCCCCGCGGACGGCCGCTCGGCAGTACTCCTCGTGGGCGTCGCGGTCCTCTACGCCCTGACCGCGCTCTACCTGGGGCGGCGGCCCGGTGTTTCACGTGAAACACGCCCCTGACCCGGCAGGCGGGCCGGGCCCGCGGCAACGTTTCACGTGAAACACAGCGCGGGCCCCTCCCGCATCAGGCCTGAGCAGCCCACCACTCGCGGAGGGCCGAGACCGCCGCCTCGCGCTCCATGGGCCCGTTCTCCAGCCGCAGCTCCAGCAGGAACGCATAGGCCCTGCCGACCACGGGGCCGGGACCGACGCCCAGCTCCTGCATGATCTCGTTGCCGTCCAGGTCGGGCCGGATCGCGTCCAGCTCCTCCTGCTCCTGGAGCTGCGCAATGCGCTCCTCCAGGCTGTCGTACGTCCGGGAGAGCGCGTTGGCCTTGCGCTTGTTGCGCGTCGTGCAGTCGGACCGGGTCAGCTTGTGCAGGCGGTCCAGCAGCGGGCCGGCGTCGCGGACGTAGCGCCGCACCGCCGAGTCGGTCCACTCGCCGTCGCCGTAGCCGTGGAACCGCAGGTGCAGCTCGATCAGCCGGCAGACGTCCTTGACCATCTCGTTGGAGTACTTCAGCGCGGTCATGCGCTTCTTGGCCATCTTGGCGCCCACCACCTCGTGGTGGTGGAAGGAGACCCGGCCGTCGCTCTCGAAGCGCCGGGTACGGGGCTTGCCGATGTCGTGGAGGAGCGCGGCGAGCCGCAGGACCAGGTCCGGGCCGTCCTCCTCCAGCGCCATCGCCTGCTCCAGCACGATCAGCGAGTGCTCGTAGACATCCTTGTGCCGGTGGTGCTCGTCACTCTCCAGCCGCAGCGCCGGCAGCTCGGGCAGCACCCGGTCGGCCAGCCCGGTGTCCACGAGCAGCCCGAGGCCCTTGCGCGGGTGGGCGGAGAGCATGAGCTTGTTCAGCTCGGCCTGCACCCGCTCCGCCGAGACGATCTCGATCCGCTCGGACATCGCCTTCATCGCGGCCACGACGTCCTGCGCGACCTCGAAGTCGAGCTGGGCGGCGAACCGCGCCGCGCGCAGCATCCGCAGCGGGTCGTCGGAGAAGGAGTCCTCAGGGGTGCCGGGCGTGCGCAGGACGCCCGTCCGCAGGTCTTCCAGGCCGCCGTGCGGGTCCACGAACTCCTTCTGCGGGAGCGCCACGGCCATGGCGTTCACGGTGAAGTCGCGCCGGACGAGGTCCTCCTCGATGGAGTGGCCGTAGGAGACCTCGGGCTTGCGGGAGGTGCGGTCGTAGGACTCCGAGCGGTACGTCGTGACCTCGATCTGGAAGCCGCCCTTCTGGGCGCCGACGGTCCCGAAGGCGATCCCGACGTCCCAGACCGAGTCCGCCCACGGACGGACGATCTTCAGGACGTCCTCGGGGCGGGCGTCGGTGGTGAAGTCGAGGTCGTTGCCGAGACGGCCGAGCAGCGCGTCGCGGACGGACCCGCCGACCAGGGCGAGGCTGAATCCCGCCTCCTGGAACAGGCGGCCGAGCTCGTCGGCGGCAGGGGCGACCCGCAGCAGTTCACTGACCGCGCGGCTCTGCACCTGACTCAGGGCACTGGGGGTGTCTTCATTGGCGTTCGGCACAACAGAAAAGGGTACGTGCCCCGCCCGGAGGGGGCTCCCCCGTTTCCGGCACCCCGCCCTCCGGCGGCCCCGGTGCCGGGCCGATCATGTGGAGCAAGGCGCGGCACTCGCGCCCGGCGGGTCTCGTTACCATTCCTGGACGCACGAACGACGACCACTGACACTGCGAGGGACGGGTTAGCGCGTGGCCGAGCCGGCAGACATCCAGGGGGCTTCCCCCGCTCCTGCCCGGCGCCGCTGGCTGCGGCGCGCCGTCGTCCTGCTCTGCGGGACGCCGCTGCTCGGCGCCCTCGTCCAGCCACCCGCCCCGGCGGACGCGGCCGCGACGGGCTCCGTGGATGTGCAGCTCACCACAGTGGCTCCCGCCGCCCCGGTCAAGGGCGACACGCTGACGATCTCCGGAACGGTGGTCAACAACGGCCGCGAGACGATCACCGCGGCCCACGTGGGGCTCCGGGTCGGGTCCGCCCTGAGTGACCGCACCTCGATCGACGAGGCCGCGGACCGGACCGGTTTCCGGGCGGGCACCGACCCCGGCGAGGTCGACCAGGCGTACTCGGTGAAGGTCGCCTCGCTGCCCTCCAAGGTCAGCCAGACGTTCACGCTGACGATCCCGGTGAACAAGCTGGGGCTGGAGAAGGAGGGCGTCTACCCGCTGGGCGTCTCCCTCTCCGGCGAGACCGACAGCCGCCCCTACGAGCAGGTCCTCGGCATCAAGCGGACCTTCCTTCCCTGGCAGCCGGAGCCGGCCGCCAAGCGCTCCCAGCTGACGTACCTGTGGCCGCTGATCTCCACGACCCGCCTGACGGCGGAGACGGGCTCGGACGAGCTGCAGACCCCGGTCTTCCTCGACGACTCCCTCGCGGACGAGCTCCGGACCGGCGGCCGGCTGGAGCGGATGGTCTCCCTCGGCAAGGAGCTGCCGGTCACCTGGGTCATCGACCCCGACCTGCTGTACACGGTCGACGCGATGACCAAGGGCTACCGCCACCGCACCCCGGACGGCCGGGTCGTCCAAGGCCGGAACAAGGCCGTCGCCGAGCAGTGGCTCGCCTCGCTGGAGGCGGCGGTCCAGAGCAAGAAGGTCGTGGCCCTCCCGTTCGCCGACCCCGACATCGCCTCCCTCGCCCACCAGGGCAAGGACGTCTCAGGCACGCTCGGACAGCTCCGGCCGGCCACGGACAAGGCGAAGCAGGCGGTGGAGACCGTCCTGCACGTCACCCCGTCCACCGACTTCTCCTGGCCCGTCGAGGGCGCGATCGACCCGTCGATCGTGAACGTGGCCACCTCGGCCGGCGCCCACCACGTGCTGGCGCGCAGCGACAGCCTGCAGGAGACCGGCGCCCTCGGGTACACCCCGTCGGCGGCCCGCCCCATCGGCGCGGGCGCCACGGCCGTCGTGGCCGACGCCGACCTGTCGACGGCCTTCGAGGGCGACATGCTGAGCGCCTCGAACTCCACCCTGGCCGTGCAGCGATTCCTCGCCCACAGCCTGGCCCTGAACCTGCAGAAGACCGACAGCCAGCGGAGCTTCGTCGTCACCCCGCAGCGGATGCCGACCGCCAGCCAGGCCCAGTCCATGGCCGAAGCCCTCCGCGCCCTCCAGCCGGGCCGCTGGACGCAGCCCGCGGACCTGGAGGCCGCAGCCGCCGCCAAGCCGGACGCGGGCGTGAACACGCAGGTGCCGGGCGCCGGCCAGTACCCCGACGCGCTGCGCAAGACGGAACTGCCGGTCGCCGCCTTCGAGAAGATCCGCACCACCCAGAACACGCTCGACCACTTCAAGGCCATCCTGACGGCCCCCGACCGCGTCGAGATCCCGTTCGGGAACACCACGAACCGCGAGATGTCCACCTCGTGGCGCGGCCGCCCCCAGGACGCCGGGCACTACCGCAACCAGGTCCAGCAGTACCTGGTCGGCCTGACCGAGAAGGTCAAGGTCGTCCCCAAGTCCGACGCCACCCTGTCCGGCCACAGCGCGACGATCCCCGTGAGCGTCCAGAACAGCCTCGTCCAGGACGTGCACGGGCTCGTCCTGCGGGTGAAGTCGGCGAACCCGACCCGCCTGGTGTTCGGCAGGAGCGGGGAGGCGGAGCAGCAGGTCACCGTCCAGGGCGGGCACAGCCAGACGGTGAAGTTCACCGCGAACGCGACGGCGAGCGGACCCGTCGAGGTCACCGCCCAGCTCTTCACCGAGAACGGCGTCCCGTACGGCAAGGAGCGCAGGTTCACAGTGGAGGCGACCGAGATCACCCCGACCGTGATGCTCGTCATCGCGGGCGGTGTGCTCCTCCTCGTGCTGGCGGGCGTCAAGATGTACGCCAGCCGCAAGCGCGTGGCCGCCCGGGCCGCCGCGGAGGAGGCCGCAGAGCCGGCCGGCGACGGCGGGGAACCGGCCGGGGATGCCGCGGAGCCGGCCGGGGATGCCGCGGAGCCGGCCGAGGGTGCGCGGCCGGCCGACGGCATGCAGCCGAGTGACGGCACCCCGGACACCGGAGCGCAAAGCACCGGCCGGTCCGGCGCGGGTGAGACAGTGGACCGTTGAGCGATGCCGTGGCCGGCCGGCCTGGGGACGATGAGGTGGGGTTTCGATGAACGCGCCGTACGACGGTGACCGCGCGCAGGGCACTGGCGCGCCCGCGCCCTACCCGGGCGCCGACCCGGGCGGTCAGGTTCCCGCGCCCGCCCCCGGGCCGGACCGGGACCCGTACGTCCAGGACGCCTACGACCGCGACCCCTACCGGTCGCACGACCTGTCGGCCCAGGACCCCGTGGCCGAGGTCCTCTACGACCGGGCCTCCCACCCCCCGCCGCCGCCCGGCACCTACCAGGAGCCGGGGCCGCTGTACGCGGCGCCGCAGACGGCCGCACCCGCCCCCGACCCGCGCGTGTGGGCGCAGACGCCGCCGCCCGAGCCGGACGGCCCCTCCCGCCACCTCCGGTACGGCGACCGCCCGGGCACCACCGAGTTCGTCGGCGTCGACGCGCTGGTCACCACTGCCGGGGAGGACGAGCCGCAGACCGACGCCTTCGCGCACCTGTACCGGGACCAGCAGGCCACCCCCGGCACAGCCGTCGAGGACGCCCCCGTCGCGGCCCCGGCACCGAGCAAGCCGGCCGGCCGGGCCTCCGGGCTGCTGAAGTCCAGCGCCCTGATGGCCGCCGGAACGATCGTCTCCCGCATCACCGGCTTCCTGCGGACCCTCGTCATCGCCGCGGCGATCGGCGTCGGCACGTTCAACGACACGTACCAGATCGCCAACACGCTGCCGACGATGATCTACGTGCTGGTCGGCGGAGGCGCGCTCAACGCCGTCTTCATCCCCCAGCTCGTCCGGGCCATGAAGAACGACAGCGACGGGGGCCAGGCTTACGCCAACCGGCTGCTGACCCTGGTCGTCGTCCTGCTGGCCGCCATCACCACCATCTGCGTGCTCGCCGCACCGGTGTTCATCACGATGATGTCGCCGAAGATCGCCTCCGACCCGGACCAGATGGACGTGGCGGTCGCGTTCGCCCGCTACTGCCTGCCCACCATGTTCTTCATGGGCGTGCACGTGGTGCTCGGTCAGATCCTCAACGCGCGGGGCAGGTTCGGCGCGATGATGTGGACGCCGGTCCTCAACAACATCGTCGTCATCGCCACGTTCGGGGCGTTCATCTGGGCCTTCGGCGGCTTCACCACCTCCGGTGTCAGCGCCGCCACCGTCACCCCGGAGGGCGTGCGCCTGCTCGGCCTCGGCACCCTCCTCGGCCTCACCGTGCAGGCGCTGGCGATGCTGCCGTACCTGCGCGACGCCGGGTTCGCCCCGCGCCTGCGATTCGACTGGAAGGGCCACGGCCTCGGCAAGGCCGCCCGCCTCGCCAAGTGGACGTTCTTCTTCGTCCTCGCCAACCAGGTCGGCCTCGTCGTCGTGACCCAGCTGGCCACCTGGGCCGGCTCGGTCGCCGAGAAGCAGGGCCACCCCGGCACCGGCATCACCGCCTACAACTACGCGCTGCTGCTGTGGCAGATGCCGCAGGCCATCATCACCGTCTCCGTCATGACGGCCGTCCTGCCCCGCATCTCCCGCTCCGCCCACGACGGCGACGCGGCCGCCGTCCGCGACGACATCTCCTACGGCCTGCGCACCTCGGCCGTCGCGATCGTGCCCTGCGCCTTCGCCTTCCTCGCCCTCGGCGTCCCGATGGCCACGCTGCTGTACGCGGGTTCCGGCGACGGCGCCCGCAACATCGGCTACGTGCTGATGGCGTTCGGCCTCGGCCTCATCCCCTACTCGGTCCAGTACGTGGTGCTGCGCGGCTTCTACGCCTACGAGGACACGCGCACGCCCTTCTACAACACGGTCATCGTGGCCGCCGTCAACGCGGCCGTCTCCACCGCCGCGTTCTTCGTGCTCCCCGCCCGCTGGGCCGTCGTCGGCATGGCCGCCGCCTACGGACTCGGCTACGCCGTCGGCGTCGGCGTCGCATGGAAGCGGCTGCGCAAGCGGCTCGGCGGCGACCTCGACGGCGCCCACGTGCGGCGCACCTACGCCCGCCTCACCGGCGCCTGCATCCCGGCGGCCGCCGTCGCCGGAGGCGCCGCGTACGCGGTCACGCAGTGGCTGGGCAGCGGAGTCGCCGGCTCCCTCGCGTCGCTGACCGCGGGTCTCATCGCGCTGGCCGCCGTCTTCCTCCTGGCCGCCAAGCGGATGCGCATCGAGGAGCTCAACGCCATGGTCGGGATGGTTCGCGGACGCATGGGGCGCTGATGCGCACAACCGTCGCACTCCTTCGCGTGTCGTGCATAGCGCCGGACTGTGGGCACAATTGGCATGGCTTCGCAGACTGGCCGACAGCGCGTAACGGATGGGGAGGCAGGAACGACGGTGGCGGAACGTAGCACGGCTGCCGTCGACGTGGCCGACAACGGCGGCGACCAGCCGCCGGCCGCTGGTGCGGCAAAGGCCACGGCCGACGGGGCGGAGACCCAGAACGGACGAGCCGCGGACAAACCCGTCCCCGAGGAAAAGGACGGCGAACACAGGACCGCGGTACCGGCCGCAGCCCCCGAACTCCACAGCGGCCACAAGCTCGCCAGGCGCTACCGCCTGGAGGAGTGCGTCACCCGTCTGGACGGATTCAGCAGCTGGCGCGCGGTGGACGAGAAGCTGCGCCGTGCCGTGGGCGTCCACCTGCTGCCCGCCGACCACCCCCGCGCCCGCTCCGTCCTGGCCGCGGCCCGCTCCTCCGCCCTGCTCGGCGACCCCCGGTTCGTCCAAGTCCTCGACGCGGTGGAGGAGAACGACCTCGTCTACGTCGTCCACGAGTGGCTGCCCGACGCCACCGAGCTGACCTCCCTCCTCGCCACCGGCCCCCTGGAGCCCCACGAGGCCTACCAGCTCGTCAGCCAGGTCTCCCAGGCCATGGCCGCCGCACACCGCGAGGGCCTCTCCCACCTCCGGCTCACACCCGGCGCGATACTGCGGACCTCCACCGGGCAGTACCGCATCCGCGGCCTCGCGGTGAACGCGGCCCTGCGCGGCATCACCAGCGACACCCCCCAGCGCACCGACACGGAAGCGATCGGTGCGCTGTTGTACGCCTCCCTCACCCAGCGCTGGCCCTACGAGAACGACGCCTACGGGCTCACCGGCCTTCCCAAGGACGTCGGCCTGATCCCCCCGGACCAGGTGCGCGCCGGCGTCCACCGCGGCCTGGGCCAGCTCGCCATGCGCGCCCTCGCCAACGACGGGGCCACGGCCTCGCGGCAGGAGCCCCCCTGCACCACGCCGGAGGAGCTGGCCAAGGCAGTCGCCGCCATGCCGCGGATCAGACCGCCGGAGCCCGCCTTCACGGCGCCGCCCGAGTACCAGCACACCACCTACCAGCAGGGCAGCTACGGCCGCCCGCCGACGCACCCCGGGACACCGGCCGCCCAGGTCATCGTGGCCCCGCCGCCCCCGCTGCAGAGCCGCGCGGGCCGCGTCCTGAAGTGGGCCGTGTCCGCGCTGCTCATCACGGCGCTGGGCCTGGGCAGCTGGCAGCTGGCCGACACGCTCCTCGACCACGGCAAGGGCGACAGCGGCAACGGCGGCTCGCAGCAGACGGCCCCCACCGGCGAGCCTCCGAAGGTGCGTCATCCCAAGCAGCTGAAGGTGGGCTCGGCGAGCGTCTTCGGCAGGGAGCAGATCGAGAAGGAGGACGTCCACAAGGCGGTGGACGGCGACCGCTCCACCGGGTGGGTCACCAACCACTTCAAGGGGCAGCCGAACTTCGGCAACCTGCCCTCCTACGAGGACGGGAGCGGCGTCATCGTCGACCTCGGCAGCGTCCAGGAGGTGACGAAGCTCGAAGCGGACATGTACCTCGCGGGCCACAAGGCCCAGGTGCGCGCCGCCGCGGCCGACGCCTCCTCGCCGGTCTCCCTCTCCGACTTCCCGCAGGAGCTCACGAAGCTGCAGAACACGGGGAAGACCCTGGAGACCAAGCTCGATGCTCCGGTGAAGACCCGCTTCCTGCTGGTGCACATCACCGAGCTGCCCTCCGAGGGCGGCGTCTACCGGGGCGGCATCGACGAGATCAGGGTCATGGGCCTGGTCGACTGACGGCCGCGGCCGGACCGCACGGCGAACGGGCCGCGGTACACGGGGCGAGCGTCCCGTGCACCGCGGCCCCCGGCGTCTGCGGCTCCGCACCGGGGGCGGCCCCCTCGTGTTCGGGCCGTACAGGGCCTAGTCTCCATGCCGGGAGAAGCGAGGTGTGATGCACGCAGCAACGGGGGACGGCCGCAGCGACCGGGAGCTGCTCGCGTCGCACGCCGCTGGCGACCCCGACGCCTTCGCGGAGATCGTGCGCCGCCACCGCGACCGGCTCTGGGCCGTGGCCCTGCGCACCCTCGGGGACCGCGAGGAGGCCGCCGACGCCGTGCAGGACGCGCTCGTCTCCGCCTACCGGGCCGCCCACACCTTCCGGGGGGAGTCCGCCGTCACCACCTGGCTGCACCGGATCACCGTGAACGCCTGCCTCGACCGCGCCCGCAAGGCCGCCGTCCGCAAGACCGCCCCGCTCGACGACACCGAGCGCCTGGAGCGCCTCCTGGAGCCCCACGAGTCCGCCGAGGCCCCGGCCGAACGGCAGGAGCTGCACCGCCAGCTCCTCGCCGCCCTGGGGACCCTGCCGGCCGACCAGCGCGCGGCCCTGGTCCTCGTCGACATGCAGGGTTACTCCGTGGCGGAGGCCTCCGACGTGCTGGGCGTCCCCTCCGGCACGGTGAAGAGCCGGTGCGCGCGCGGCCGGGCCAAGCTCGTCCCGATGCTCACTCATCTGCGCTCGAATGCCGGGGATAACACCGCTGCGGAGCGGGGAAGGAACCGGACGCCGGGGACACCCGTCCCACCAGCGGCAGATCCCGGTCATCCAGCCCCGGGCGCAGACACGGTGAAGGGCGGAGGTGGACGAACGTGACTCCCGCAGCCGACACGATCCGGCACCCGGACGTCTCGGAGATCTCCGACCTGGCCGAGGGGCTGCTCTCCCCGGCCCGGAGCGCGCAGGTGCGCCGCCACCTGGCCGAGTGCCCCCTGTGCGCCGACGTACTCGCGTCCCTGGAGGAGATCCGCTCGCTGCTCGGCACGCTGCCGGGGCCGCCGCGCATGCCCGCGGACATCGCCGGACGCATCGACGCGGCCCTCGCGGCCGAGGCCCTGCTGGACTCCACCACGCCGAGGGCCGGCGCCGCCGTCGGCGCGGAAGCGGACGGCGCGGAAGCGGACGCAGCAGCGCAGCCGGGCGCCTCCGGCGCCTCCGGCGCCGCGGCGGCCCGTCCGGGTGGTCGGCGGCCCTCGGGCCACCCGGACGGAGCAACCGGCCCCGGCCGGCGCCGCGCCCGGCGCCGGATCGCGGTCGTCGCGGCACTGGCGGGCGCCGCGGCATGCGCCGTCGGCATCCTCTTGGCCGGGGGCCTGTTCGGATCGGGTTCGCCGGACACCGCCGCCCGCACCTCCGACCCCCGTACGACAGCCCAGGCGCCGGCCGGCGGCACCTACACCGCCCAGGGCCTCCAGGACAGCGTCCGGCGGCTCCTCGGCCCGGCCGACGGCGCGAAGAAGGCGACCCCTCCCGAGGGGAACAGCACCTTCGGAGCGGAGAACGCCCCGCAGAGCCAGGGCCTCGCCCCCGGCGACCGGGCAGTCGGCACGGACGCGGCCGACGTGCCCGCCTGCGTGCTCGGCGCCACTCGCCGCACCGAGGCCCCGCTCGCCGCCGAACGTGGCAGCTACCAGGGCAGGGAGGTCTTCCTCCTCGTCCTCCCGCACCCCGGAGACGCCGGCCGCGTCGATGCGTACGTCGTGGGCACCGGGTGTACCGCCATCCCTTCGGGCGGTGCCGGAGAGCCCCTGCTGACCAGGACCTACCCGCGGAGCTGACAGCTTGGCACCCGGACGGGGAGGGCCAGGGAATGGACGCGCCTTAGGATCCGTTGGGTGGGGTGAGGCTCCACACCGGCCCCCGGCCAGCAGCGCGCAGTCCACAGAGACGAGGAAGAGACCCGTGAGCGACGTCCGAAACGTGATCATCATCGGTTCCGGGCCGGCCGGATACACGGCCGCCCTCTACACCGCACGCGCTTCGCTCAAGCCGCTCGTCTTCGAGGGCGCCGTCACCGCCGGCGGTGCGCTGATGAACACGACCGAGGTGGAGAACTTCCCGGGCTTCCGCGACGGCATCATGGGCCCGGACCTGATGGACAACATGCGCGGCCAGGCCGAGCGCTTCGGCGCCGAGCTCGTCGCGGACGACATCGTGTCCGTCGACCTGGCCGGTGAGATCAAGACCGTCACCGACACGGCCGGCACCGTCCACCGCGCCAAGGCCGTCATCGTGGCCACCGGTTCGCAGCACCGCAAGCTGGGCCTGCCCAACGAGGACGCCCTCTCCGGCCGCGGCGTCTCCTGGTGCGCCACCTGCGACGGCTTCTTCTTCAAGGACCAGGACATCGCCGTCGTCGGCGGCGGCGACACCGCGATCGAAGAGGCCACGTTCCTCTCCCGGTTCGCCAAGTCCGTCACCGTCGTCCACCGCCGCGACGCGCTGCGTGCGTCGAAGGCCATGCAGGACCGTGCCTTCGCCGACCCGAAGATCCGGTTCGCCTGGGACAGCGAGGTCGCCGTGATCCACGGCGAGCAGAAGCTGTCCGGTCTGACGCTGCGCAACACCAAGACCGGTGAGACTTCCGAGCTGCCCGTGACCGGCCTGTTCATCGCCGTCGGCCACGACCCGAGGACCGAGCTCTTCAAGGACCAGCTGGAGCTCGACGACGAGGGCTACCTCAAGGTGGAGGCCCCCTCGACGCGCACCAACGTCACCGGCGTGTTCGGCGCGGGCGACGTCGTCGACCACACGTACCGTCAGGCCATCACCGCCGCGGGCACCGGCTGCTCGGCCGCCCTCGACGCCGAGCGCTTCCTCGCCGCCCTCTCGCATGCCGAGAAGGCCCACGCGACGGTCTGACCCCAGACTCCCCCCACTCAACACCCCGCAGGAAGAAATAGGAGGCCGCTGTGGCCGGCACCCTCAAGAACGTGACCGACGCCGACTTCGAGACCGAGGTCCTCAAGAGCACCAAGCCCGTCCTGGTGGACTTCTGGGCCGAGTGGTGCGGCCCGTGCCGCCAGATCGCGCCGTCCCTGGAGGCCATCGCCGCCGAGTACGGCGACCAGATCGAGATCGTCAAGCTCAACATCGACCAGAACCCCGGCACGGCCGCCAAGTACGGCGTCATGTCCATCCCGACCCTGAACGTCTACCAGGGCGGTGAGGTCGTCAAGACCATCGTCGGTGCCAAGCCCAAGGCGGCCATCCTGCGCGACCTGAGCGACTTCGTCGGGGGCCCGGCCGCCTGACGGCAGCCGCCTCCGCCGCGTTTCACGTGAAACGGGGCCGCCCCCAGGGGCGGCCCCGTTTCGCACGTCCGGTCCCGCCCCGAGCCGAAGGGCTCACAGGGGGCGCAGTGCCGGCTCCTTGCGGGCGCCTCCGAGGAGCCGGTCCAGTGCCAACTCCACGTCCTCCTTCCAGGAGAGCGTGGAGCGCAGCTCCAACCGCAGCCGCGGGTGCATGGCGTGCGGCCGAACAGTCTTGAAGCCCACGGCCAGCAGGTGATCGGCGGGGAGCAGGCAGGCGGGTCCTTCCCAGCGGGCGTCGCCGAACGCCTCGATGGCGCGGAACCCGCGCCGCAGGAGGTCCTTGGCCACGGTCTGCACCATCACCCGCCCCAGGCCCTGCCCCTGGTACCCGGGGCTGATCCAAGCGGTGATCAGCTGCACCGCGTCGGGTGAGACCGGGCTCGTCGGGAAGGCCGTCGAACGGGGGACGTAGGCAGGCGGCGCGTACATCACGAAGCCGACGGGGACCTCGTCCACGTAGACGACGCGGCCGCACGAACCCCACTCCAGGAGGACGGCGGAGATCCACCCCTCCTTTTCGAGTTCGGACGTCCCCGCCTTCACGGCGGCCTCGCCGCTGACCGGGTCCAGCTCCCAGAACACACAGGACCGGCAACGCCGAGGCAGGTCCTGCAGGTTGTCCAGTGTGAGTGGTACCAACCGACGCCCCATGAGCGCATCGTATCCAGAGCCCGAATCAGGAGAAACCGCTCCAAGCCAAAGGGGCGGACCGCCCCGGCAGCACCGGCGCGATCCGCCCCTCGGCGGGCGGGAGGGTCACTCCGCGGACTGCCCCTGCTCCAGCACCCGGCCCTCGCCGGGAGCCAGGGTCGCCAGGATCCGCTCCAGGTCCTCCATCGAGGCGAACTCGACGGTGATCTTGCCCTTCTTCTGGCCCAGGTCGACCTTCACCCGGGTCTCGAAGCGGTCGGACAGCCTCGTCGCCAGCTCACTGAGGGCCGGGGACACCCGGCCGCCCGCGCGGGGGCCCTTCGGCTTGACCGCGGCCGCCGGCTCCGAGCCCATGAGCGAGACGATCTCCTCGACCGAACGCACGGAAAGCCCTTCGGCCACGATGCGTGCGGCGAGCTGGTCCTGGGCTTCCGGGTCGTCGACACCGAGCAGGGCGCGGGCGTGGCCGGCCAGCAGGACTCCGGCCGCCACCCGGCGCTGCACCTTCGGCGACAGCTTGAGGAGCCGGAGGGTGTTCGTCACCTGCGGACGGGAGCGGCCGATCCGGTCTGCCAGCTCGTCGTGGGTGCAGTTGAAGTCCCGCAGCAGCTGGTCGTAGGCCGCAGCCTCTTCCAGCGGGTTCAGCTGTGCCCGGTGGAGGTTCTCCAGCAGGGCGTCCAACAGCATCTTGTCGTCTTCGGTGGCCCGGATGATCGCCGGAATCCGCTGGAGGCCGGCCTCCTTGCAGGCCCGCAGGCGCCGCTCGCCCATGATGAGCTCGTAGCCGCCGGCTGGTGCCCGCCGCACGACGATCGGCTGGAGCAGCCCAACCTCGCGGATGGAGGTGACCAGCTCCGCCAGAGCCGCTCCGTCGAAGACCTCACGGGGCTGCCACGGATTCGCCTCGATCTCGTCCACCGCGATTTCGGCGAAGGTTGCTCCCGCCACCTCGCCGGCCGCGGGCTCCACCGCGACGGTGTCGATCGGCTCGGCGACCGCAATCGATGTTTCACGTGAAACATCGGCCTGTGCGAGGGAGGTCAGCTTCGCCGCGGCGATGCCCCGCTCGGAACTCGGCCCCGGCAGGGAGGCCGCTACCGCCGGCCCGGCGCCCGCTGCGGGCGTCCTCTCCTGGGGAGCCGCGGGAATCAGCGCGCCGAGCCCCCGCCCCAGACCCCTACGTCGCTCACTCATTGGATCCCCTCCGCCATGCTCTGCGTGCTGTTCATGCCTGCGCCCACGTGGGCGTTGCGGCCGTCGTAATGGAGTCCGGCCCCCCGTAGCGCCATCTCCCGCGCCGCTTCCATGTAGGAGAGGGCGCCGCTGGAGCCCGGGTCGTAGGTGAGCACCGTCTGCCCGTAGCTCGGCGCCTCGGAGATGCGCACCGACCGGGGAATGCTCGTCCGCAGGACCTCGCTCCCGAAGTGGGTGCGGACCTCCTCCGCCACCTGGGAGGCCAGCCGCGTCCTGCCGTCGTACATCGTCAGCAGGATCGTCGACACATGCAGTGCCGGGTTCAGATGTGCCCGCACCAGGTCGACGTTGCGCAGCAGCTGGCCGAGCCCCTCCAGGGCGTAGTACTCGCACTGGATCGGGATCAGTACCTCGGCACCGGCGACCAGGGCGTTCACCGTCAGCAGGCCCAGGGAGGGCGGGCAGTCGATGAGGATGTAGTCCAGCGGCTGCTCGTATGCCTGGATGGCCCGCTGGAGGCGGCTCTCGCGCGCCACAAGCGAGACGAGCTCGATCTCCGCGCCCGCCAGGTCGATGGTGGCCGGGGCGCAGAAGAGCCCTTCCACGTCCACGACCGGCTGGACGACTTCGAGGAGCGGCCGGCTGTCCACCAGGACGTCGTAGATCGACGGCACCTCGGCGTGGTGATCGATGCCGAGCGCGGTGGAGGCGTTGCCCTGCGGGTCGAGGTCGATGACCAGAACGCGTGCACCGTGCAGGGCCAGGGAGGCCGCGAGGTTCACGGTCGTCGTGGTCTTGCCCACTCCGCCCTTCTGGTTCGCGACCACGATGACCCGGGTCTGCGCCGGCCTCGGCAGCCCCTCGCCCGAACGGGCCAGCGGCTCGACCGCGAAGGACGCGGCTGCGCCGATGGACGCGTCGTTGTCGACGGGAGGCGGGGGCGGTGTTTCACGTGAAACATCGCCGCCCGCCGATTCAGATCGGGGACCGGGGACCGGATCGGCCATCGGCCCCGCGAGGTTGGCGTCTGACCGCACGGTGTCACTCTCCTCGGCATCAGGCTCGGGCTGAACAGAGCCTGCCATGTCACCGGGGTCGCGAACCAGCGGGGCCCGTGCACCTGTGGATGAATCCACACCTGTGGACAACTCCGTCCCCCCTGTCTCCTTGCGGGAGCGGGGAGCGGCGGCCGCACGGCCGCGACTGATGATTCCGTGCAGCAGAGAGCGACGTTTCACGTGAAACACGATGCCGAAACGGAGTCTTCAGACCCCTCCGACACTCCGAAATCCATACCTATCGGGCACAACGGGCCCTATACAGAACCCGCCGCACCCGAGAAACGCCGCCCTCAGCGACGGCGGCGTGCGCGCCCCACCCGGGCCGCCTTCGCCCGCTTGGCGGCGAACCTCACCCCGCCGGGGCTCTCGCCGACCTCCACCCGGACCACCGTCGACAGGGGATCCACCACACCCTCGCCGACATGGAGCACCGAGGTCTTCACCACACCGAGCTTGGCCAGCGCGGTCTTCGCCGCCACCAGCTCCTCCTCAGCGGTGTCTCCCTTGAGGGCCAGCATCTCGCCGTACGGGCGCAGCAACGGCACGCCCCAGCCCGCGAGGCGGTCCAGCGGAGCCACCGCGCGCGCGGTCACCACGTGTACCGGCGGCACCTTGCCGAGCATCTCCTCGGCGCGGCCGCGGACCACCGTCACGTGGTCCAGCCCCAGCAGCTCCACGGCTTCCTGGAGAAAGGTGGTGCGCCGCAGCAGGGGCTCCAGCAGGGTGATCTTCAGGTCCCGCCGTACGAGGGCCAGCGGAATGCCGGGGAGACCCGCGCCGGAGCCCACGTCGCACACGGTGACGCCCTCGGGAACGACCTCCGAGAGGACGGCGCAGTTCAGCAGGTGCCGCTCCCACAGGCGCGGGACCTCGCGCGGGCCGATCAGGCCGCGCTTGACCCCTGCGTCGGCCAGCAGCTCCGCATACCGCACAGCTTCCGGGAAAAACTCGCCGAACACCGCGCGCGCCTGCTCGGGTGCCGGGGGAAGCTCCGCTGCCTCCGTCACGGGGGACCGTCCTTCCGTATCGCGTACCGCGTGGATCGAGGGGGATCGAGGGGGTGCACCGCTCGGGCGGGTCCGGCCCGCCCGGCCATGCCAGGCTGACAAACATCGGCCCCGTCTGCGACACAGACGGGGCCGAGGACTCGGGCTCGGGGTCAGGCCGGGAGCACGACGACGAAGCGCTGCGGCTCCTCGCCTTCCGACTCGCTCCGCAGACCGGCGGCCGCCACGGCGTCGTGGACGACCTTGCGCTCGAACGGCGTCATGGGGGCGAGCTTGAGGGGCTCGCCGGAGGCCTTGACGTCGGCCGCGGCCTTGGCGCCGATGGCCGCCAGCTCCTGGCGCTTCTTCGCCCGGAAGCCGGCGATGTCCAGCATGAGGCGGCTGCGGTCGCCGGTCTCGCGGTGGACGGCGAGGCGGGTGAGCTCCTGCAGGGCCTCCAGGACCTCACCGTCACGGCCGACGAGCTTCTGCAGGTCGCGGCTGCCCGAGTCGCTGACGATCGACACGGAGGCGCGGTCGGCCTCGACGTCCATGTCGATGTCGCCGTCGAGGTCGGCGATGTCCAGCAGACCCTCGAGGTAGTCGGCCGCGATCTCACCCTCCTGCTCGAGGCGGGTGAGGGTGTCGCCACTCTGGGCGGCGGCGGTGGTGGTGCCTTCCGTCACGGGAGGGACTCCTTCTTACTTCTTGGAAGAGGGCTTGGAGGGCGTCTGGCGCTGCGACTTCGACTGGCGCTTGGGCTGCTGCCGCTTGGGGGCGCCGCCGCTCGCCGCGTCGGCGTCCGCCGTGGCCACGGCGCTCTTGACCACGGAACCGTCGGCCTGGGCCGCCAGGCCCTGCTTCGTCAGCGCCGCGATGAACCTGCGCTCGTTCTCGTTGCGGTCCGCGCCCTTGGCCACGATTCCCGCGACGATCTTCTTCCGGCCCCGCCCCTTGACGCCCTCGTGCGAGGAGACGTGCTTGAGGAGGCGTGCCAGGTACTGGTCCTGGGCCTTGCTGCCCGGGGTGGGGTTCTGGTTGATCACGTACATCTGCTGGCCCATGGTCCAGACGTTGGTGGTCAGCCAGTAGACGAGGACACCGACGGGGAAGTTGACACCCATGACCGCGAAGATCACCGGGAAGATGTACATGAGCATCTTCTGCTGCTGCATGAACGGCGTCTTGACCGTGAGGTCGACGTTCTTCTGCATCAGCTGGCGCTGCGTGTAGAACTGCGACAGCGACATCAGGATGATCATGACTGCGGTCACGATGCGGACGTCGGTCAGGGAGGCGCCGAGCGCGGCGACCTTCTCCTCGCTGTCCATGAACTTCGCCGCGATCGGGGCGCCGAAGATGCGGGCGGACCGGGCGCTGTCGACGAGCTGCTCGTCCAGGACGCCGATGGTCTTGCCGTCGGCGATGGTCGCGAGCACGTGGTACAGGGCGAAGAAGAACGGGGACTGCGCCAGGATGGGCAGGCACGAGGAGAGCGGGTTGGTACCCGTCTCCTTGTACAGCTTCATCATCTCTTCGGACTGGCGCTGCTTGTCGTTCTTGTAGCGCTCCTGGATCGCCTTCATCTTCGGCTGGAGCGCCTGCATGCCGCGCGTCGCCTTGATCTGCTTCACGAAGAGCGGGATCAGGCAGATGCGGATCAGGACCACGAGGGACACGATGGACAGGCCCCAGGCCCACCCACTGTCCGCACCGAAGATCGCACCGTACAGCGAGTGGAACTGCACGATGATCCACGAGACGGGCGTGGTGATAAAGCTGAACAGACTGGCAATCGTGTCCACTAATCAGGCTCCTTGAGCATTGCGAGATCTACGCAACGCACTGCGCAGCTGCTCGTGCCAACGCGGGCGTTTACGAGGTGGGACATGGTCCACGCCGCCTGCGGTCCACGGATTGCACCGCAGGATCCGCCAGACGGTCAGGACCGTCCCCTTCACCGCACCATGCCGGTCGATGGCCGTGAACCCGTAGCGCGAGCACGAGGGGTAATAGCGGCACACCGGGCCGAGCAGCGGACTGATCGTCCACTGGTACAGCTTGATCAGAGCGAGCAGCGGGTACTTCATCGAGCTGCGCCTCCCAGGAGCCGCAGCAGGGCGGCATCCAGGTCCCGGGCCAGATCCTCGGGGCCGGCATCGCCCGATCCGGGCAGTGCCCGCACCACCACCAGGCTACCGGCGGGCAGCCGGGTCAGCCGTTCGCGCACGAGATGGCGCAGTCGGCGCTTGACCCGGTTGCGGACCACGGCACCGCCCACGGCCTTGCTGACGACGAAACCCGCACGCGTCGGGGAATCATTCTCCCCCGGCTCGTGCGGGTCCGTTGCACCGCTTGTACGTAGGTGGACGACGAGGAGCGGGCGACCGGCCCTGCGGCCCCGCCGTACCGCGCTCGCGAAGTCCTCGCGCCGCCTCAGCCGATTGTCGGGAGACAGCACGACGTCACTACCTGCGTGTGGTTACGCGGAGAGGGCAGAGCGGCCCTTGCTGCGGCGGTTCGCCAGGATGGCGCGGCCGGCACGCGTACGCATCCGCAGGCGGAAGCCGTGGGTCTTGGCGCGGCGGCGGTTGTTCGGCTGGAAGGTGCGCTTGCTCACTCGGGGGCTCCAGAGAATGAATCGTTGTGGCGGGACATCGCCTGGCTGTCACCGTGCGCCCACGAGGAAGCTCGCGTGTTCGCCCGAGTGGCACCGCTCAACGATCACAACTAGTGATCCTCGCCCATCGGTAGGCAGGCGGCAGCAGCCATCGACAACTCGACCTCGTTACGGTACGCGCGGCTACGCCATCCGGTCAAACCGAGGCGATGCCACCCCGCGCTGTGCACAGGCTGTGGACAACGACTTGAACCGTACCGGCTGCGCTGACTACCGTTGCCTGACCCTGGATTTTTTGTCCCGACCGTCCCAAAGAACCACACATTCGTGGGACCCCCTGTGAGAGAGCGTGCCCTGTGGCTGACGTACCTGCCGATCTTGCCGCAGTGTGGCCACGG